>NZ_QOZX01000039.1:0-31249 GCF_008368895.1 Bacillus sp. BB081 | reverse complement strand
TTAAGAACCCTATTTTTTGATTTAGCATGGAAAGTATAATCTTTTCTAATTCAGCTTTATTTAAAACATCTTCAATAATTACAACTTGATAGGCATTGTCCTTTCCTTTTGCAGGAACAATCATTTTCATCCCCTTTATATTCCTTCCAGTCATCTTAGCAAAGGTGAACTTTGCACCTTCCAGTTCATAATTTTCTATCTTGTCATTGTCATTAATCATAAATAAAATGGATCTTATCCTGGTTCTATAGTGATGGTTTTTTCCTTTTTCTAAAATAGCGGATTGATAAATAAATTTTCTTAAAATTAAAGAAATTGAGCGCGAAAGCAATGAAAATAAACTATTCTTTTCATAGAAATATATAGAAAGTTCGATAATCCTAATTATAAAAATTCACCCCTTTATCGTTGACAGAAAATTCAAATTCATTATATAATTTTGGTATTACCAATGTCTTAAACATGTATTACCATAAAATAAAGGAGACGATGACTTGAAAGAAAAGGAACGCACCTCAGATAAAATTGTGAACGAATTAATTAAATCCATATTGGCCGGTGTTTATTCTATAGGAAGCACTTTACCGCCGGAAAGAGAGCTTGCGAAAGAATTTGGTGTTGGTCGCCCAACTATTCGTGAGGCGCTTCAACGTTTAGGAAGAAGTGGATGGATAACAGGGAGAAAAGGAATGCCATCGATTATTAATGATTATTGGAGCAATGGTAATCTAACGACACTTATTAATATTGTTGAGAATCATCATACCATTACAGATGAATTTATTATGTATTTATTAGAATTTAGAAGTTCGTTGACTCCGACTTATATTCGTAATGCTGTTACGTTTAATCAACCTAAAGTGGTTGCTCTCCTTGCTAATCTTGAGCAACTTGAAGATAGTGCAGAAAGCTATGCAGCATTTGATTGGGATTTGCAAAAAAGGTGTGCTGGGCTTGCTGCCAATCCAATCTTTCTACTCATTTTAAATAGCTTTGATTCCATTTATGTAGATATGGCAAAAAGGTATTTTTCTGTAAAAGATCATCGTGAGTTATCCTTCCACTATTATCACGATTTATTAAAAGCTGCATTAAAGGGAGATGCGATTGAAGCAGAAAGATTGTGTAAGACAACATTGGAGAAAAGCTTGGCTCTTTGGAAAGATAGAAAAAAATAAAGAAAGCTGGAGGCGTGAAAAATGAAACTAAAATATTTTAAAGAATATTTTTCCTATCCTGATATTTTGATTATGAGCTGTCTTTTCCTCACTAGCTTTGGATTTATGATTTTACATTTAACCTCTATCGGAATTTGGGGTGCTTTTATTTTGGGAATGATTATGTATTCCTTAGCTGAGTACGCTACTCACAGGTTTATTTTTCATCTAAAGCCACCAAAGAATGCATTTTTATTAAAAACGCTTAAGCGCCTACATTATGACCATCATACAAATCCGAATGAATTACATTTATTATTTTTACCCTTATGGTATAGTGTGCCAAACATTGCAATTTCAGGAGCGATTTTTTATTTTCTTTCATCCAGCTTTGTCATGACAAACGCATTTATTGCAGGTATTATGCTCTTTTTATTATTTTATGAGTGGAAGCATTATATCGCGCATCGCCCCCTTCAACCAATATCACCATGGGGGCGATGGATGAAAAAAGTTCATTTATGGCATCACTTCAAAAATGAAAATTACTGGTATGGTGTTACGAATCCAGCCTATGATTTTCTCATGGGAACCTTTAAAGACCAAAAAGATGTTGCCCAAAGTAAAACTGCTAAAGACCTAGAGAAACGTGGTGACCAGAAAATAGAATTATAAAAATAATCCATTGTCATCATCCTGGAAATGTTGAATGAATTTTGCAGATTCGACATTTCCCAGGGAGTGGCAGGCATTTTTTCCTATTGAGTAGTACGCATGGTAATAGATTGCGTAAGGATCTTTTGAAAGTTTGTTCTGATCATTTACGAATTTATGTTCTTTTTAGAGGTATTTGTTGGAATGTCTATTGATCAATGAAAGATGAATGTGAAAATAAAAAAGAACTCTTTCATCTGTTGAGGAGTTCTTTTCATATAAATTACGATTGGGGTACCGTCACATCACCATCAAGCTAAGAAATGCAAATACCCCCAAAACGAAAAATAAGCTGCCTTCTGTCAAAAATACACGAAATTTTTAGCTTGAGGTGTTATAAAATTTTTAAGTTGATAGGTAGGGGCAATACCCCATCGCCATCACCTTAAGAATTCAGAATTACCCCAAGACGAAAAAATGAGCGTTTTTGTTACAAGTTAACACAAAATTTCGTTCTGGGGGTACTATAAAATTTAAGGTTCATAGCGATGTGACGGTACTCCTATTAAAGACATTTCTCCTTCTAAAGTAGACAGTACTTGCAATCTTAGTACGAATCACAGTTGAATTCATGTTACTTAATCGTACCCATTCCGGAAATTTTAATGTTAACCTTGACGTTGACATCGCCTTTTGCTAATTCGTTATTCCATTTATTTTGGACTTTTTTCCATTCTGGATATGTGTAAGTTCTTGCATATCTCCCAAGCCCAATAGGATCAATATTGGCAGTTTGTATTTTCTTTATTAATTGTTTGAAATCAGCTTCCAGCTTAGTTTCGATCGCCTTTTGTAATTTTGCTGCATCCTTTCTTGTATTGAACGAAAAAAGCCGTTCTGTAATGCCGACCCTCATCTTTATATCTGTATTAAATATAAACTTATTATCATATCTTACCTTTGTCTTTACTTTAATATTATATGCAGTAAAACTTATCCAATCTTTATCCTGGCTATTCGACTTTAGTTTAATTGCAATTGTAAATGGAAAATCGCCTGTAGTTCTTTGTTGCAGAATGCGTAATAATTTATTTTCATCGTATTTTAGTGTTAGTTTATACCGTCCTTTTTCATCTAGCAAAGCTGTACCTGTCACAAATATTTTTTTCGTTTTTTTCATCTCAGTCATATTTGCTGTTAACCCTTTGTCTGCTATTTGTTCATGTAGTTCTTGAAGATTTGTTTTTACTGTTATATTTCTTAAAGAGGCGGTATCAACTAGTTTTGTTAAATATAGAGGAAGACGCGGCTTATCATTTGGATTATAATAGATGACGTCTGAAACAGGTCCATCTACAGCAACAACCCTTGTGGTAACTGTATTTTTGGGATCTCGGTAAAATGGATCGAGATATTTCATCCAATTTTTTTGTTTCAGTAACCGTTTTCCAACTAAAATAACCTGTGTTTTGCTTCCCGAGGTAAGTGCCATAACAGTAGCATCAAATTGGTCTCTAGATTTTCGAACCGTAGCAGATTTTACAACAGTAGTTTCTTCTTTTACTTTTGCTTCTTTATTAAAAACAGGGCTTGATATATACACTAATAAATTATCATTACGATCTAAATCAATACCAAGAACAAGAGTAAGAGAAACGTCTTCAACATTTGTTTGATCAAAGCATCCAGTCATCATGAATACCGATAACAAAATACAACACAGTACTTTTCTTTTCAATGTATCCTCCCCTGGCGAAACTTCTCATATAGACAGCAGTACAGCCATAAAATGATAGGTAATATATAGGTTAATCCTAATCCAGCATTCGATAATACCTGTTGCCAAATTTCGGCTTCATTCCAACTAGGATGAGTCCAAAATATGAATCCGATAATGAGCAATAAGAGAATTACTACATGAGAGCTATGGTCTTGTTTTCCAAGTAATTGGCTTGAACAAAATACAGCGCAATATATGGTGGGAATCCATGCTGTGGAAACAACGGGTAAGTAAAGAGCCAATAAAATCATGTCAAAACGTTCTAAAAAACGAAACTCAATTACTTTAAGTAAATTTAGTACTGGTTGGTTAAATTGCGTAATGCTATCAGGGCTAAAATAGGCAAAGCAAACAAAAGTAGCAAATAAATAAAATAACATCGTTAAAGTATTTGCAATAACCATTCCATGGACTGCATACTGTTTTTTTTGTAAAAAGGGATATAAAAAGAACGCAATATCAAATCCTAAATAAGCAAAAATAGTGGTCGGTACAGCTGTAAATATAGGTTTCCACCCATCTTTTAAGAGCGGAAAGAATGGCATCCAACTTCCGTTCTCTTTAAGAGGTATCAAGAAAAATAACGGAATCCAAAGCATCGTATAAAAAGTAAGTTCGGAGTACCGCCCTATAATACGAGGGCCGTTACGTGCGACAAGAAAGGTAGGAATCGAAAACAAAAAGATAACGAGATAGTCAGGCGTTTTTGGAAGAAGCCATCCCTTAAGATAAAGCATAGCGTTCACAAGAACTACACAAGAATAAAAAGAGAAGTACATCATGTAAATAACAACGAATGCTCTCCCTACTATTTTTCCAAACAATCGTATAAGAATGTCATAAATCGTGTCCTCGGGATATCTTGCAGCAGTTTTGACTATAAATACACCTGATATTGTGGAGAATATCCAACCAATCAATATAGCTATCCATCCATCTGTTCCGGCTTTTTCTGCAAGCACACGGGGAAGCGATAAAACGCCAGTGGCCACCTGCATTCCATTGATTAAAACAATATACTGCATAAGAGAGATTTCATTATAAGCATACTTTTTCATAATTTCACCTTTTATTACGATTCTTTCCTTGTCGAATAGATTGAATGGTTCCATTCCCCTTAGGACGCCTTCTTATTGTCCATAAAGGAAAGCGTACAAAAGCATCTTTCATATCTGCAAAACGAAAGGGTGCTAATGGTGTTCCGTAAGAAGTACCTAGCGATTTAAGACTACTTAGATGCCCAATTAAAGTCATCCACCCGATAACAAGTCCTACAATTCCAAATAAGGCAGCTGCTAGCATCATTGGAAAACGTAAAAGTCTTACTGCCGCTCCCATATCATAGTTAGGAATAACAAAAGAAGAGATGGCGGTAACAGCGACAACAATAATCATAATATTGCTTACAATTCCCGCCTGAACAGCCGCCTGACCAATGACAATACCACCTACAATTCCAACTGTCTGACCAATCGGAGTAGGTATCCGTAAAGCCCCTTCTCTCATCGTTTCCAATGTTATTTCCATAAGTAATGCTTCCATAACTGGAGAAAAGGGTACACGCGTTCTTGATTCAGCAATAGATAAATATAGCTCTACAGGAATAACTTCAAAATTAAAGGAAATAAACGCAACATAACTCGCCGGCAGAAATAAAGCAACCATAAAGGCGATAAAACGAAGCAACCGAATAGACGAAGCAACTAACCACCTTGTACCGTAATCATCAACTCCTTGAAAAAAGGAAATAAAATTTGTTGGAGTAATTAATACATTAGGTGAATGATCCATTACAGTTACAAATCTGCCCTGTAAAATGTGAGATACAGCCAAATCAGGTCTTTCAGTTAATATAAATTGCGGAAACGGCGAGTAAGGGTGATCTTCAATGAATTCTATAAGTTCGCCATTACTAGTCACAGCGTCGATTGTAATATTTTGAATTCGTGTTTCTAATTCCTTCAGCACATCTTCAGAAGCTACATCTTTCAAATATAAAATAGAAATTTTGGTTTTGCTTCGTACACCAATTACTATTTCTTTTATCGCTAATTCACGATGAGGAATATATCTTCGAATCATTGCGATATTTTGACTTCCAGTTTCTATGAATGCTTGATGTGTACCCTTTAGAGCTATTTCGTTATGTGCATCTTCAACACTTCTTTGTGGCCATCCTTTTGTATCCAATTGATGTGCTGTTGTTCGACTGTGGATTAATAAAACACTATCTCCCCCATAAATAGCATTTTCAATCTGACTCAATGTATTAATAATTTTAATTTGTCCTAATGGAATTGGAAGTTCTGTATTGGTATCAAAATCACTATTCATCAAAGGACTTAGGACATGATTCTGAATCAATTCTTTATCTGTTAATCCAGACAAATATACTAAAGCTGCTTCTAATCCATCTACTGTTATTTGAAACCGCCGAATTACTAAATCAGGCGCTTGACGAAATATATTCTGAATATCAGCTATGTTTTTGGTTAAATCAGCGTCTAAGAGGGCATCTTCAATATTTTTTTCCTGAAAATGAGTATTGTCTAGTATTGGAAATGACTTAGGATTATCTCTATATTTTAAACGCCTCAAAAATTTAGCCATGATTCTCTCACTTTCTATGTACTTTTTATAGTATGTTTAGTATGCATATATTAAGAAAAAATATCCTACTAACTAGAGAGGTAACATTAGAATTATTACTATAAATTTCCGGGTGCATATTTCATAAAAATCAAGTTCAAAAATAGTCCTTTAAGTTGATGGATGTGTGGTACTACCAAGCTAGTAATGTGGTGCTCCCCCATATAAAGAAATTTTAAACATCTTAATCTGCCTTTCCTTTATGTAAATATGGGAATAATGAAATTACCCCAAGGATAGCTAAGCAAGCTCCAATCCATAGCGGAGATACAAAACCATATCCTTTACTGATTCCAAGACCACCTAGTGACGAACCAATAACAATACCTAGCGTAATAAAAGAACTATGAACGGTATTTATCATTATTCCATTACTAGCTGTTTTCATCACCCTCGCAACCATAGCTGGATTCAATGCTACACCAGTTAAACCAATAAAAATTGTAGAAATCACTGCAATGTATTTATTCTCTGCACTTAAAGCAAATACAGACAACGCTATGATTAATATAATTAATCCACCCATAAGTATTTTCATTGTAAATTTATCAGCAAACTTGCCGATTATTATATTTCCAATTACCGTCGCACTACCATAGAGAGCAAGTAAATATGGAATACTTGCACTTGAAAAGCCTGTGACATTTGTAAAGATCGGAGTGAAATAACTAAATGCTGCAAACGTACCACCAATAATGAACATACTTGTTACGTACGCTGCCCAAAGATGAATATTCTTAAATCGCAGAAGTTCGTCTTTCCAATTTAATTGCTCTTTATTTGAAGATGATGGTAACAACCGTTGAATCATAAGCCCTGATACTAGCACAAGAACAGAAACAGCCCCAAAACTAATACGCCAGCCAAAAGATTGGGAAATAACGGTTGTTATAGGTAAACCTAATACAGTTGCGAACATTAAACCTGCAAGTACAATTGATGCAGCTTTTCCCCTTGAATCAGAGTGAACCAATGTCGCAGAAAAGGAAATCGCAACTCCAAAAGCTGAAGCTGAAGCAATACCAGTTATAATACGTGAAATCATCATAATATCATAGTTCCAAGCAATAGCTCCGAGCGATTGACCAATTAAAAATACGAACATTAAAAACAATAATGCTTGTTTGCTGCGCATTCGTAAGAGGATTGCAGTTAAAATGGGGCCTCCTATTACCATTGCTCCTGCATAAGCTGAAATTAAATACCCAATAGATGATACAGAAACCTGGAATGCAAGAGCAAGTTCATTCATCATACCTGCAACCATAAATTCTGATGTAGTCATACAAAAGATTGCTAAAGCTAATAAATAAATAATCGATGGCATAAAAACACTCCTTATTCATTATTGTAATGATTGGTACAAAAATAGTGCGAAAAAAGAGCGCACTAAGCGCCACAAATAGACTCTATTGTTCCTTTGATAACTTGTTCAGACAACACCCGATTTTGCATCGATACATTAAGAACACGGAATCCGTAATAACTGCTTAAAAGCAGACTAGCTAATTCCTCAGCTGATTGCTTCTTTGAAATTTCACCTGTTTGCAATCCTTCCTCCATCACTGTTACAATAGCTTGTTTAAGAAGTTCAACATGCTTCGAGAAAATTTCTTGTACCATTAAATCGTTTTTAGCACGTTCTATACTGGCATTAATCAATAAACATCCTTTTTGATCAACATTCTGAAAGTCTTCTTTCAATGCCCATTCAAAAAAATTACTTAATCGTTCTTTAACTGGAATTGGAGTATGTAACAATTTCCTTTGTTCCTTAATCCCAATTTCATGGTAGCGTTCTAATACTTGTTTATACAGTTCATGTTTACTACCGAAAGTATTGTATAAACTTCCTTTTCCAAGTCCTGTATCACTGCATAAATCTTGTGTAGAACACCCTTCATATCCTCTTAACCAAAATGTTTTCATTGCAACATCTACAATTGAGGAATAATCAAACTCTCGAGGTCTGCCGCGTTTATTCACCCGTATCCTCCTCTCATTTTAAAGATAACATGAATAGAATACCCTTTTTGTACCACGCGGTCAATAATTTTGTTTTATTGTTACTGTAAAATAAAATTTGATTATGTTAGATTACGAATAATTAAAAATAGACCCCTTATTCAAGTTGTCTAGCGAAAAAATCACGTTTTAATAGGCTTCTTTAGCATGCCTACCTTTCTATAAATTACTAGCTATGAAACAAGGATCGTTTCATAACTAGTAATTTACTTGATTAGCTTGATGGGTATGGCGTAGTGCCCCTATAAACAAAATCCTCCAGAAACATCTAAAATCTGCCCCGTTACCCAGCGGCTATCAGAAGAAGCAAGAAATGCTACTGCATCTGCAATATCTTCAACTTTCCCTATTCGTCCGAACACAGATGAATTCGCAGCAAAATTTCGTATTTCCGGATCATCTAGCAATTTTGCATTGATATCTGTCTTCGTATATCCAGGCATAATTGTATTCACTGTTATCCCTCTTTCTCCAAGATGTTTAGCTAGAGGCAGTGTCATCGTATTTAATGCACCTTTACTTAAGCCGTATGCAATAGAACCTGTAAAACCAAGTCGTACTTCAGCTGATGAAACGTTAATAACGCGCCCCTCTGCTCGTAGTAACGGTAATGTTTGCTGAATTAAGAAGAATGGTGCTTTCATATTTACAGACATAATTTCATCAAAAACTTCTTCTGTCGTATTTTCAATTGTTCCTTGTGTACCTATCCCTGCATTGTTTACTAAAATATCAATCTCTGATGTACCAACTCTTATTTGTAATTCATTCTTCAATTGTTCTACTAGCTTTTTAACACCTTCAATTGAATTAAGATCAGCTTCAATTAAGAATGCCTTTCCTCCATTAGATTCAATCTCACGAATTGTTTCATCTGCAGCTGCCTTATTTCGTCCGTAGTGAATCGCAACTAATGCACCGTCGTTTGCCAATCTCATCGCAATCGCACGACCAATTCCTCGACTCGCCCCTGTTACTAACGCTACTTTTCCATCAAGATTCTTCATTTTTTCCATCCTTCCTAAATTTCCGTGTAATAAAGTGAAACTTTAATCAGCCCTCACCAATCGGGCGTTTACGGACAGTTAATGTGAGATAAATTCTATACTTATATTTTCATGCAAAAACCAATCATTTTAAATATAGATTTATAGGTAATTTAGTTTGTTCACTTATGATATTATAGTTATAATTTGTAATTAACTTTAGAAAATATAACAAGGAGGCTACACAATGCAAAACACAGTAAAACTGGATGAAATCGATCATAAAATTATGAACTTGTTATATGAAAATGCGAGAATTTCCGTTTCAGAAATAGGACGGATCATATCCATGACACAGCCTGCTGTAAAAGAGCGTATGAATAAACTTGAGGATCAAGGTGTTATAGCGGCTTACCGAACAAAATTTGAGCCTTCTAAAATTAATAAAAACATTCAAGCATTCATCATGTTTAAAACGAGCCAATGCTCTGATTTTATCCAATTTTGTAATGCCGCTCCTGAAGTAATAGATTTATATCGAATTAGCGGGGAGTTTAATTATATGATGAAGGTCATGAGCGATTCGATGGATTCTCTCGCTACATTTTTAGACTCTTTAATGCAATTCGGATTATCATCTCCTTTAATTGTTTTAAAAAGTGAGTTTGAGGAGAAATTGTCGTTCTGATAAAGGAATAAGAGAATTGACATCTCAATGTGAAAATGAACACTTTATTTAAATTGACAGGCACCAGCTTTCCCAAAAAAGAAAAAGGAGTGGATCATCCACTCCTTTTAATCACCTACCCCTGATTTCTCTGCGCCTCTCTAAACTCCTCCTTCACCTTCTCTAACAACCCTTCTTCTGTAATTAATCGATACGCTGTATTTGCTAGTGCTTTTGCGGATGTAATTAATGCTTTATCTCCAAGTTCTGAACGTGCTGCTTCTCTAAATTCATTCGTATGCGCAATTAAATCGTCTGGACCGATTTTAATGTACGGATGAATGGTCGGTACGACTTGGCTTACGTTTCCTGCGTCTGTTGAGCCGATGCCAAATCTTTCTTTACGATTTACGTCTTCACCTTGTAATTCTAATTCTTCGGCTACGACGTCATTAAATGTTTTTGTTACGAGTAGTTCATCGATTTCATTTTGGAATTGATGAATTTTCACTTTCGTACCTGTTGCTAGCGCTGCTCCTTGTGCGATGTTTCTTACTTTTTCTGTTACTTCTGCACATCTTTTTCTCGTTGCTGCACGGATGAAGAACCTTGCTGCTGCGTAGTCTGGAATAATATTCGGCGCTTTTCCGCCCTCAGTAATCACGCCATGAATTTTCACATCTGACGGAAGTTGTTGGCGAAGTGCGTTAATACTGTTGTACAGCTGGATGATCGCATCTAATGCGTTAATTCCTTCTTCTGGTGAAGCTGCGGCATGAGCTGTTTTTCCGTAAAAATGAAAATCAAGTGGATCGACTGCTAGTGAAGGACTCGTTGTCGCTGTCTTTCCGCTCGGATGAATCATAAGCGCCGCATCAACATCTTTAAATAAACCTGCTTTTACATAACTCGATTTTGCGCTACCGTTTGGCCCGCCTTCTTCTGCTGGCGTTCCGAATACGACAACTTCCCCGCCAATTTCTTCAAGCGTTTCTGATAATGCGATCGCTGCTGCAACGCTAATTGTGCCAATTAAATTGTGACCACACGCATGACCGAGTCCTGGTAAAGCGTCATACTCAGCTAAAAATGCGATGACCGGTCCTTGTTTTCCTGAACTTTTGCGCGCGATAAAACCTGTTTCATGTCCAGCTATATTGTGCTGCAGCTGAAACCCTGCGCTTCCTAATAATAAACTTAACGTTCTTGATGCGTAAAACTCTTGATTACCAATCTCCGGATTCGCATGAATATCATGACTTGTTTCTATGTACTTTTCCTTATTTCTTTCTATACTCTCTTCAATTGTTTTTCTTTGTGACGTTACTCCAGTCGCTCCCATTTGTCTTCCCCCTTATATTTTCACATAAAAAAGCCTCTTTCTAAAAGATAGAAAGAGGCTTCTGCATTTACAGTCAAAATGAGCTTCTTTCTTATCTTTCAAGTTACCTTGCTGGAATTGGCACAGTATTCATAAAAGAATCCGCTGCCGAGGTGTCATAGGGCCAGTCCCTCAACCTCTCGTGATAAGAATTTTCATAAGATTATATTAAATTACATTCATTCTATGTTCATTCCGATTAAAAGTCAAGGAATTCCTATCCGAATTTACCGAATATCTAAAAATCCTTTTAACACACCAATTGTTTCCGGTGCTTGTAATCTTGCACATACGTACGGAAATTCCATACTACCTTCAAATATCATTTGTGATGTGAGCGGTGCGCCTGCCCAAAAGATTTCATCATCGATTACGATAAACGGGAATGCTTTATTTTGCCTTTGTAACTTTACATTTTTTAATGGAACTGGTCCATCACTATACACTGTTATTTGCGCATTTGTACGCATTAACGCTTGCCATACTCGCTTATCCACTTGTTTTGTGCTTGGAAGTGAAATAATAATTTTTCGTTTTGCGGCCAAAATATCTTTCAATAGTCCTTTCGGCTCTTCAAGATTCATTTCCATAAACCAACGTAAACGTTTCGAAATTTTCCGTTCCCACAATTGTCTTGATGTCGTACGATCATACACATCTCCGTGTCGTTCTATATGAGCTGTTAATTGTGATAACGCTTGTTTTCTCGATAAGTTTTTACGCATATAATGGCAATCTGATAATTGAATGAACTTCCCTCTCGCTCTCGTTACTGCAACGTTGACGAGGCGATGGTTTTTATGGTCAAAGAATAACACGCCAGGTCGTTCTTGCGGATAACTATCAACCGTATCAAAAATCATCATATCTCTTTCAGACCCTTGAAACTTATGAACCGTCGCCGCTAAAACTGGTATGTTTTGATATTTCGTTCTCTGCAACATTTCTCTAATACACGTTGATAAAAAGCGGGATTGTGCCCTGTAAGGTGTAACAACACCAATCGATTGAACACCATCTAACAGCCCGATTAACATCATTTGCATCGCTACTAAACCAGACATAATGTTAAATCGAGAACCAGAAGCAGCGTCCTTTAACGAAAAGGCTCCCATTAAGCTCGTATCAAATAAAACACTTGCCTCATTTGCGAACGGTTGTAGTTTCGCAAGTTCTTTACGTTCTGAAACAGACGGATGATCGTATACTCTATTTTTATAAATAAATGAGTTTGTAAACTTCGATATATCCGCATGCATACGTCTTTGTTCCTGCAGCATAAATAGGTTCGGATGTGCTTCTGATTTATTGACAGAATCAACAATCCCTGCATGGTAAAACATATCTTCCCCAAGCCATTTTCGAACGAGTTCATGGTTCGCCATCGCAATTGGAGGTAACTGTAAAAAGTCCCCACAAACGACGATACGTTTTCCAAGTGAAGCAGCTAATGCAATTTGCGGAACATATGCCATACTCACTTCATCTACGACAACTAAATCAAATGTACGCTCATAAATAAGTGAATCAATGGCACATTTCGATAAAGTTGCGCCGATTACTTTTGCATTTTCAATATATTCTTTTTCTACTTCTTTAATTTTCGCTTTTTGCTTTCGAAGATCACTTTCAATCTCTTGTATACGCTTCTTATCAGCAGAAGTCGCTTTATATGATAAAATCTTTTCACGAAGATCTTGTCGTGTTTCCTCTAAATAGAGTCTTTCTTCTCCCCATGATCCGTTCGTCGTTTCAACTAGCTTCGACGTAAGTAATGTTTCATGATTTCGTATATGTTCATGTTGACTATAACCGTAACGAACAATTTCGCCAGGTGTCCATTTCTTTTTCTTCTCAATTTGCTTCGTTACTTCACTCATTAATACGTCTACTGCCGCGTTACTATGAGCTAATACAAGTACCGATTTTCCTTTTTGATAATGAGCCGAAATAATACGTGATAAATTGTAAGACTTCCCTGTTCCAGGTGGTCCCCACACGTACGTTGTCGGATTGTAAAATGAACGATACGCCAATTCATTTTTCGGATTTTTCATCTTCTCAATATGTTTTGGACTGCTCGTCCCATCAACAACACGCTTTATACGACTACGTTTTAGCTTATCTTTATGTGCCTCTTTCAATCGCTCTTGTAGTTGCTCTAACAATTGCCACGGTTCACTGTATAAAACAGCTTCTCGTATTTCACCTTGTATATAATCATTTAATTTCAGTTCTATTTCTAATCCATGTACAGATAATACTTCTCCTGTCGCTTCCTCACCATCAAACTCAATCCGAATTGGTGAACCTTCCGGTAAGCTTACTTCCGATATGAGCTGAAATACGTATACTGTACTTTCATAATCTGTATATAAAAAACGACCGTTCATGATAGAAATTTTACTACCACCTATCGTTTTCCAATGTTTAATTTCATACGCTAATGCATAATGCCACTCTTTCATCGTTGCCGATAATGAAGGAGTTTGAGTAGGTGTATTCATCGTATAATCTCCTTCCTTCTCCCCAAACATACTTTCTCACTATACCATATAACACGCTAAAATTTGTAAGGTTTTTATCTTGCTTATTTTCTTAATTTTCAATAACATGTTGTATATAATTTTCAGAAAGAAGGGATCTACATGCCAGTTAGAAGAATTGAACACATCGGTCTTATGGTCGCAAACTTAGAAACATCTATTACTTTTTATGAAAAAGTAGTCGGCTTACAACTTATTAAACGTATGGGGCACCCGAATCCAGACTTAAAACTCGCTTTTTTAGGTGTGGAAGAATCGCAGGAAACGATACTGGAACTCATTGAAGGTTACAACTCCTCTCTTCCGGCAGAAGGAAAAGTACATCACATTTGCTTTAAAGTGGATTCATTAGAAGATGAAATTGAAAGAATACAAAAACACGGCGTAACATTTTTACTAGGAGAAGAAATCGAAACATTACCAGATGGAACACGTTACATATTCTTCGCTGGCCCTGATGGAGAGTGGATTGAGTTTTTTGAGGCGGAGAGATAAAGTGAAACTTTATTTTGCAGGATAGAAAAAGAGCCGGAATTCCAGCCCTTGTTTTTAACCAGTAATAAGGAAACATATCTTCAATCCGAAGAATGAGCTATATTAAAACAATCATTTTATTAGGAGTAAAGAATGATAAATACAATCTATATTATTGTTTTTTGGATACTTATACTATTTCCAATCCTTTATGTAATCAAGATAAAGGATTGGAATATAAAAACAGCTGCCTTATTTGTTGGAAGAATTCTATTAAGTATAGTCTATTTTATAAATGGAATGGTATTAGGTCTGCAACGAAATTGGGTAGAACCTCCCTACGAAACAGAATGGGATTTCTTTGTAAAGTCTTTACTAAACTGAAAAACTGATGCACTTATACACTTGTTACTTCTAATTATTATCATTACTTTGGATCTATTCATTGCATTTTATTATATTAATAAAAAGAAATAGGATATTCTCTCCTATTTCTTTTCTTAATGTGATGCTACCCAAAATATAAGTATTGAGTCAATGTATTCATCTCAAAGCGTAAAAAAGACACAATGGAAAGTGTCTTTTTTACGTTGACATGCTATGAAAGAAGATGTAGTGATTAATCATAGTTTGTTGGATTCTTCTTGGTTGATATTAGTATAACATTATCATTAGTGATTTTGAATGCAATTATGCATATATACGAATTTCATTACATTAAGTTTGTAGCTATGTTTTTTCTTCTTATATATGGTGCATAACTTGAAATTGTATAATATCCTTCCATAAATCCTCCCTCATTGAAGTAGAAGGAACATCTATACTAGGAAACAAAAAAGGAACATTTTAATAATAGCACCAGATTTTATAGTAAAATAGATACCATCGTATGAATGTACGTTTTAGATATGAGCCCAATGAACCATATGCTTATAGAATTGAGAAAGACCTTAAAACAACTAAGTTACATAGTTTAAGACAGTAATGCTTCAAGCAGTATAGTTGGGAACGTCAGGAACTTAAATGATTCAATAAGATTCAAACTATATAAAAGTTAAAGTATACGACTCAGGAAAAGAAGGTTTTGTAGTGTGCTGCACATTCAAGAATTAATTCTTACGTAGGGAGTGCTTATATGAAAAGATTGAAACATGTAATATTGCTAGTATTATGTTTCTTATGTCTAAGTGGTTGTAATCAAGAAAATGGAGCTGAAGTACAAGATTATATAAAAAAAAAACACGGTATTGATGTTGTTGTAACAGATTGGAGCCCGATAAATGAAAATAATGGTGGTAATACATACCATACTGTGCAAGAAAAAAATAACAAATATCTAAAATTCCGAGTAAAGGTACAAGGTCTCCTCTATTCATATCCAGTAGGTGATGAATACCAATATGGAAAAAAAACATATGAGGAATATAAGGAATTCAAACCAACACTAGAAGAAATGAAAAAATTAGGCTACGTGGAATCTGAAACGGAAAATGCTCTTCAATATATTTTAGATAGTAAAGATCCAGATGAAGGAAAACCAACTAATGAATTATTATTAACTTTGCAAATGAGTAACGAGATTGACTTTAGCCAATTGGATTCAGTAGAATTAGATCGTTTATATGCTCTATTTCAACTCATTCAGGAGAATAATAAAAAGATAACAGAACTAGAGATTAAGGATCAAAATGGTGAATCTTTAGGCGGACCTTTTAAAAATGTACAAAAAATAATAACAAAAGAAGAACTATTACAAACAATGAAATCTTCGATGTCAGATGCTATAAACAAATATTAGGAAAAACAGATTAGAGCGCACACCAAAGTAGAGGCAAGATTAATGGTACACTTCAATAAAAGGGGGTACGAGGTTTGAAAAAGTGGATTAAAATCACATCAAGCTTAGTTATTGCTATAGCAGTTGGTATTTTTACTGGTTACAAAGTCGGTACGTATGCAGGTTCAGACGTTAAGGAAAAGCAGACTGAGAAAATTAAAGGAGAAGAGGTAATACTTGACCTCAATTCTGATCGTCATATAATCAATGCAATGCACAAAATGACTCATCAAAAAGTATTATCTCACGAAAAGCAAGGATTTATTAAAATGACTCCAGAAAACATTGAACAAGTACGTCGAGTAATTGATGAAAGTAATAGTGGAACCTTACAACATAAAGAACAGTACCTCAAGATTTTGGTTCGTTGGTATGAAGGCGATTTCTCTCAATCCGTTGAAGAGCATAATTTATTATGGGAATGGGAAAACAACAGCACTGGTAAAGCATACGAATTAGCGACACCGGAACAAGAAGAAGCATACATTCTAGAACAAGCGAAGTCTGAAAAACAATAAAGGGGTATTGTCACATCGGTATCAAACTAATAAAAAGAGATGCCCCTTAAATAAAAAAACACGCTACCCTTTCTGTAGATTCATAGGAAAGGATAGCGATGAGATATTCCCTCTATTTGTCCCGTATCGATACGCGAGAATCAACATTATTTATTATATGCCAAAATAATAACAAAAACGGACCTGTTATCAGGTCTTTTCTTGCATTTTCTCTGTTATACCCCTTTAAAAACTACTTAAGTCATCTACCCTTAGTTACCTCTAGTTACTAATTAACAGTTATGTTCATAAATCTGTAACATGCATAGACAGGTATATATGTTATAATTTCTTTAGCAAATTAAAATAAATTTGCATTTCCTGTGCCCCTTACCTCCCAGTAAGGGGCGTACCCTTTTATACATAATTATTTCAATACAACTTTTTTCACAGTACTTTCACGTCAATTTCACAAATATAAGAACCCTCATATGTTAGACTTAGTACAACCTTTTCTAAGGAACTATATGCCGATACACGAATCCTTATTTATATAGGGATTTTTTGCATAAAACATAATAAGACATAAAAGAAGAATTCAAAAAAAGAAGGAGATTATCCCCTTCTTTTTTTGAATTATGTGTCCCTCAATATTTACTATAACCACGATTCAGTTTCGTTAATTTTTCATTGATGTTAAAAATTCTTACTCTAATATCTTTAACACCAGCTGCTTCAAGTCTGTTCTTGTGCATTTCCGCGTATTTTTCAGCATCTTGTTTTTCTTCAAATACATAAATGCCTCCAGCTTCTTTTGTTTCTTCATTCTCAGTCCATATTTTCCAATGGAATCCTTCTTCTTCGTTAATACTATTTGCTAAATCCCAAAACGCTTTTTCCATTTCTTCACCAAAAGGACCTTCAAACGGAAAATCAACTTGTAATAAATAAGCCATTTTCACTCACTCCTATTTTTTATATTTTTCAATGTAAAGTTCACCGGGAATTCCTTCATATAAAAAATTCTTCCCATTCGTTTACTGATTATGATTTTTTCGATTCTAATAATGGGAATGTCTCAAGTTAGTGCTACTATTATTCCAGTACTAGTTTGAGTCTTTCCCTATTCTTTATTGTATTTAAAAATTAAAGGGTTATTAAAAACTCATTAAAAAGCGATCTATTTAGACTTGAGATTCCTACCTATATATTGAACAATTTTTCTAAACTCTGTCGATGTTGGACGACCAAATGGAATCGTTTGTCTCTGTTGATATAGTAGTTGTCCATTTTTCTTCACAAGAAAGTAGGCAGGTTTTCCATGAGTACCATGGGCTTCATAAGGGGGAGCATCGCCATGATAGAAAACATCATAAGCTTTTAAATCCACCAGATATTCATCTGATACAATCAGGAATGATAAATTATTTTCCAATGCCATATTCCTTAAGAATTGTCCGGTTAATTACTATTTATCTAAATACATTCATACTACTAATTAATAAGCAACGCTACTAGTAGTGCTGACACACTCAAAATGCACGTTAAGGTACGCGTGTGATTCAGCACCGTCCAACGGGATTCAAATTCGACTCTGAGGTCCTCCCATCCAGAATCTCTTACAGGTAGTTCAGCTGAGATAATCGCTCTATTCATCGGAAGGTTTCCTGTGAAAGTGATCAGTAGAGTGGCAATATAACTAATCAATGCGATTAATCCTAAAATGACTTTATCGAATTGCTGTAGGTAAACGGCTAATACAACAAAACCAATCTGCGCTATAAGAGCACCGTTTGACATGAAGAGAAAAATCGGATTAGCCACTGCTGAGGTAAAGTGTCTAACCGAAAGAACAAAGGTACGATCATCCGAATTACGAAGACCAGGCATGACAGAATTAGAGTATGCAAAAACGGTTCCAGCAACAATACTTGTTGTCAATATAGCAAGAAACGCTAAGAAGTTGAAAAATAATAATCCATTCATACGTTTTCACACCCCTATCTATAAAATAATTACAAAACGATATCAGCTTGAACGCATAAAATTTAACAGTTTTCGGCTATGTTTAAAAAATATGATAACAACTTATTCCTATACTAAGGACAAACAAAACAAGCGCAGGTATTGCTTTCTTAAAGGGATCTCTCGCTAGTACAATAAGAGTTAATGCAGCTGCAAGCATCGTACCGCCTAACAACAGTCCTGCTAATAAAGCTACTGTTGGAACCCAAATTCCTATCAACATTCCAATTGCTCCTACAATTTCAAAAGCCCCAGTTAAGAAATTAAAAAACGAAGGTAAACCAAATCGTTTAAACTCATCTGCCATTTTCCAAGATATAATTTTCGTTCCTGTCATTAAAAAGAACAGAAACAATACAACTTTTACTACATTGATTAATATTAAAATAGCAATCACATCTTTCTTATTTATTTGATACATTTACATGCTATAGCATATACAATACAGAATTTTGACTGGTACTAGGAAAAAACGTGATCCTGAATCAAATATCATACAAAATAAAGATATCTCCACCATTCCTTAAAACAAAATTATATGCTATAGCATATATAATACATAAAACAAAGTTTGTTCCTTATGAATAGCATCAATAAGGAACAAATATTAATAGCGTGTATCATACAATTTGTTTAATAACGATTGTAATACTTTAATTTCTTCTTCGCTCAAATTACTCGTAACGAAATGGTGAGCGTCTGTCACCACAGGCAAGATTTCTTTTTTTAACTCATCACCTTTTTCAGTTAAAAAAAGGTTGTGTGAACGCCTATCTTGGTCATTCAAAGCCTTCTTTACAATCCCTTTTCTCTCCATTGACTGTATCATTCTTACGACAGTAGTTTGATCTTTATCAATCGCTTCTGCTAACTCTTTTTGAGTAGTGGCCCTTTGGCTACAAAGAACACTAATAATCCCCCACTGCTCTGGCGTAACTCCAAAAGGCTTTAATTTCTTCGTAAAATAATTGGTCATTTTCACATCAGTACGATGAACAAGATAGCCTATTAAATCATGTAAGTTCATGTATCACCTCTATAAATTAATATATAAAAGAGTATAGCATACCAGTCAATTCTTCACAGTGAATGAATTCGTTTTATTAATTATATGCTATAGCATATATATTAAAGTAGATCATTTTAATTGTCAAATGAATTACCTATTATTTTTCTACAGTATCAGTTCAGCTTATTTAAAAATAAGAAAATCCCGTATTCAATAATAATACGGGATTTTTATACATAAGTTTATTTTTTAAATTAACACTTATTCGAAAGAAGTTCATTCGTTACATATTTTATCTAATTAAGAAAAATTCAGATTCCAGCCCAAACATCTTTTCCATATCGCCCTTCATCTTGCACACGATCCAACCAATTCCTTGCTTCTTGTTCACTGACTTCATGAATTTCTTGATATGCTTGACACAGGGTATCTTCTACATCAGGAGCCATTTTACTTCCATCACCACATATATAAAGATGAGCTCCATTATCTAATAGTGAAATTAAATTGATTCTATCTTGTTTTATTAAATGCTGTACATATGTTTTTGGATATCCTTCTAGGCGAGAAAAAGCTGTGTGTAAAGAGATTAAACCATCTCTTTCATCATTTTCTAGTTCTGTACGATAGAGATAATCCTTTTCAGGATGACGACAACCAAAATATAGATGTGCTTGTCCTAAGTTAATACCTTTTTGTTTTTGAACACGACGCGCTTGCAAGAATCCACGGAATGGTGCAATTCCGGTACCTGGCCCAACCATAATAATTGGTGTTTCTGGATTTTCAGGTAATTGAAAGCTTGATTGTGGCGTTCGAATGAAACAGATAATCTCATCTTTATTATGACGCTGAGCTAAATAATTAGAAGCGACTCCTTCATATGTCCCTTCCCCACTCCATGCAGGCGCATTAACAACACCAACCGTAATGCTCAGACGATCCTGTGCAACGAGTGGAGAGCTTGAAATAGAATAGTAACGCGGTTTGAGCGCAGGAAGAAGTTCTAAAAAGCGTTCAAATCGGATTTCACAAGCCTCATACTTTTCAAGAAGATCCAACATTGACATACGTTTCTTTAATATTTGTTCATGATAAACTCCCTCTTCCAATAATGATTCCAATTCCTTTTTATGAGGAGGGCATGCTGTGAATGTCACCATTTCTCGTATTTGTGCTCGAGTGGCTGCTTCTTGAACTTCTACACTATAACTAAGAAGGTCAAATAAACTAACAGGACTGTCTAAAGGTATGTGATTTACACTACGCCCACTTGCGCTCAATATGACTTGATCCTTCCCGTTTAATCCAAAGCGTTTTAAAATTCGGTTGACATTTTTCTCACTATTAATTGGCAGCACCCCAAGGTGGTCTCCTTCTTGATACGTAGCGCCTTCTGGCAAGGATATCTCGATATGTCGTGTGCTTCTATCACTGCTGGATGATTGAAGTTCACGATTTTCTAGTATAGATGCATAAACTGCTTCATATGTTCGCGCAAGAGGAGATCCTCCAAGACGACTAACAAATTGTAAACTTAATGTACTGCGTTCTTTTTCCATATTTTTATTGAGTTCCAATCCAAATGCCTTCATCGCATCAGACCACATGCTTTGTTTCCATTGCTCGAGCTGTTCCTCGAAATCACCACTTGCATCCGCTTCTCCACGTGTAGAAAATCTTGTTGCTCCTTTTTGAGCCATTTGCTCATCAATGTATCTTGGAATCCGCTGATAGGTACTAGCCCAATTATGATCTCCACAACCAAAAACTGCGTATTGAACACCTTTTAGCTCATCCGGCTTTAATTCCTCCAACCACTGCACAAACTGCCCTGCATTACTTGGCGGCTTTCCATTATAAGAAGAAGTTACAATAAGAACCGCCCCTTCTTTTGGCAGACTTCCAATTCGATCGTTAAGAGCTACCACTTCCGTTTGAACACCTTCTAAACTAGCTGTATCTGCTAGTTCTCTTGCAATACCTTCTGCTACCCCAGTATCCGATCCATACAAAACAAGAAGCGAAAGATTATCGGCTCCTATAATAGAAGGTGTCTTCTGAACTTGCTGTTCGATTTCATGGTCTTTCAATTTCTCCTCTATAGGCGCAAGAACAGTAGTATGGCTAATAGTTTGATTTCGGGGTAGAATCCTAATTTTAAAATCACCAGGCTTTAGCGTTAATGTTTGTTTTACGTCCAGCTGATAGTCTTGATAATCAATGAATTCAAAATGTTGAAGAAGCATTCCCATTACGAGTGTGGCTTCATGAAGTGCAAACTGCATACCGATACATGCTCGTTGACCATTTCCAAATGGCTTATAAGCATGATGAGGAACCTTATCCAGCTCTTCAAATCGTTCAGGTTGGAATTCTTCCACATTGTCTCCCCATGCATCTTTATCCCTATGTAGCTGTGGAATAAGAACAGAAATACGATCTTCTCCTTTCTTAATTGGATATTTCCCACCAATCACTGTATCTTCTTTTGCATAGAGACTAAATGCTGGAGCAGTAGGCCATAGACGTAGCGATTCATTCAAAATCATCCGGATATACTTAAGTTCCATAACTTGTTGGTATGTTGGAGTAGGATCTGTCAAAACCCGATCTACTTCTTCATAGGCTTTTTTCAATTTATCCGGATTCTTTAATAAAAAATAGATTGCAAAAGACAACAATCCACTTGTTGTTTCATGCCCAGCTATTAAAAAAGTGATGATTTGGAAACGAATATTTTCATCATCTAATTTTTTCCCAGTTTCCGGATCCTGCACATTTAACATACGGGAAAGCAAATCATTTTCTTCCTGATTCCCATTACTTTTACGTTCAGCAATAATATTATCTACTAAAGAAAACATGGATTGAATATCATGCTGAAATTGACGTTTCGTTCTCCACATAAGTTTGTCTTCTATATCCAGCCGCTGTAATTGGTGCATCGCCTCATCTAGAGCACGGCTCATGCTAGTAATAAAAGGATGAGGGGTCTCACGATAAAAGCTATTAAATCGATAATTAAAACCACATAGACCAATTGTATCCAATGTAAGGCGAGTCATATCCTCCGGTACATCTACGCTTTCATTCGGATTAAGCCGTGCCCATTTTTGAACGAGTTGTACGGCAAGATCGACCATCATAGCATGATAATCTTTCATTGCTCGTTGGCTGAATGTAGGCATCAAAATATTATGAGCTTTTTTCCAGTTAGGCTCATGAGTCTCGCTTGTAAATAATCCGTCTCCAGCAAAGGCGCGAACTTTCGCTAAAGCACCCTCTATACTTTTATCAAATCTTGTTTCGTCACAGACTTCTGCTACCAGTTCATGCCCAGAAACGACAATGATGGTATCACTTAAAGTTTGAATTTGAAAAATGGGACCATACTCTTCCGCTATCTTGATAAAGGATAAGGTCGGCTTATCTTTATCGATTAATGGGAGATTCCCCAGCAATCCATATGTTTTCGGTTGAGGAATGGCAGATACTTTTTTATCCATTAAAAACACCCTTTCAAAAAGCATGAAATAAAATATCCCATTCAATAAAAAGAAGATAGCAATGAATCGCCTGGGATAAAGATATGTAATTGATTACCTTATTTTATCTTTTCCCTAACTATTCACGATTATGATATTGCTTATAAGGTTGGTAATCTAAGTTGTTTGTTGATATTAGATTTCTAACTTGCAGAGAAAATACTTAAATTAAAATGAAGCGTATTATTATAATGTTTATCAGAAATTGAGAGCTAAAGATTGTAGTATTAGGAAAACCCGTAGTTTCTAATGTCAATTCAAACAAATACGATAAGTAAGTATACTGTGTTGCTAATGAAAAAGGATCTGATATGAATATCAGATCCTTTTTACTATATATAATTATTTCACTGGTTCTTTTCCAAATTTAAATACCAGCGCCTTAGCAGCAGAAATTCGCATTTCTTCCTAGTCTAACTAAACAGTAAAAACTTATAGGAGTCATGATCTAAAGTTTTATTTTACTCTACCGATTTAACCTCTCGACAGCTTCCGCACTTGTATCTACACGTTTAACGAAAAAAACTAATAGTAATGCAACAATATTCATGCCAAGCGCTACATAGAATGAATATTGAATTCCGGATAATAAAGCCTTCTGAGTTAACATTGCCTTCGTAGCTTCTGTGAAGGTTGTTGGATCTACATCAGCCATTAAACTTTCAGCTTTTGTTTTTGTTACCGAATTCATAATCGTAACAAGAATAGCAGTACCAATTGAACCGGACACTTGTTGAGCTGTATTATTAACAGCTGTACCGTGCGGATTTAAGCGAGTTGGCAATTGATTAAGGCCATTTGTCATAAGCGGCATCATCACCATCGCCATCCCAAACATCCGCAGTGTGTAAATAAGAATAATATGTGTGTGACTAGAGTCGAGTTGCAGGTTTGCTAACATATAAGTTGAAACGGCTGTAATGGAAAGTCCTACTATACCAAGAATACGAGGGCCATATTTATCAAATAGTTTACCTGTAATTGGTGACATAATTCCCATTATTACCGCACCTGGAAGCATCATCAGCCCAGAGCTCAGCGGTGAAATACCGCGGACGTTTTGTACATAAGCTGGTGTTAAAATCATACCCGAAAACATGGCCACTGCGTTAACAATCGCAATTACAGACGCAAGTGCAAACATTGGGTACTTGTAAACACGTAAATCCAATAACGGTTCATTCATTTTTAATTGACGGATAATGAAAGTAATTAGGGCAATAGCACCTATAATTAAGGTTGTTAAAACAACTTTATTCGTCCAACCGTCGGAGCTTGCAGAACTGAATCCATATAACAAACCGCCAAAACCGACAGAAGATAATAGTAATGAGAGATAATCAAGTTTTGCATTTTTGTTTTGTCTCATGACATTCTCCGATTTCCAAACCCCTAACAGTAAGCTAATGATTGCTAACGGTAAAATCATTTCAAAAAGCAAACGCCAGTCATAATATTCTACAATATAACCCGATAGTGTCGGTCCAATTGCTGGAGCTGTAATCATAACTAATCCAAAAATCCCCATCGCTGTTCCCCTTTTTTCTCTTGGAAAGCTTACTAGCATAATATTCATTAATAAAGGCCCCATGACTGAAGAACCTGCTGCTTGAACCATCCGGCCAGTAAGTAATAAACTAAAGTTCGGTGCTAAAGCCGCTAAAGCCGTACCAAGAATAAAAATCAACATAGATGTAATAAATAAGCTCCTATTGGAGAAGCGGGTTATTAAAAATGCTGAGGCCGGAATTAATATACCACTTACAAGCATATACCCTGTAGAAAGCCACTGAATCGTTGAATAATCTTTAATGTCTAAATCCTTCATTATTGATGGCAAGGCTACATTTAATAGCGAGTTATTTAGAAATGAAACAAATGCTCCAATAAAAAGGATCACAAGCATTAAATATGGTGGTTTTCTTTTATGTAATGTTTCACTCATATATTCATTTGCCCCTTCATTATAAATTCCATTAATTCGTTTAAGTCGTTTGTATATCTGCACAAGAATACATTATCCTTGCAGTATTTTGCCAAACTCTTCGAATGGATATTCTCTTTTTAGCAATTCTATTTGCTCAACATAACATTTTAAAATCTCTTTTATTGATTAAACCTTTATAAACACGTTTGTTAACCGAAATTAAATTAGGCTGAATTTTGAGGTGGAGTTGTCTTATTGCCCACAAATAGTAGGATAAATCAACAAGACCATACACCTATTCCTTTAAATACAGGCTTGTAAATCTAGTTATGTAACCATCCATAAAAAGGAATATTACATAGGCTAAGTCTAACATTACATTTTTAAAGTGAGGGGAATAAACTTATGTACCAATATTGGTATTTGAATTCAGAGGGCAACGGTGAGCAATATAATAACCAAATCGCAATGTCATCATTATATTTACAGCCCCAAATAGCTAAAGCTGAGGGAATGAATGATTTGAAGGTTCCTGAGAATTGGAGTTGTCGAGTCTATCCATTTGGTTGGGATTCACCAGCCAATTATACGGGTTTCAATCCCCAAACCCCTCCCTTCTCTTTGGGGCAGCCAATCCATTATGCTGGGATGATGCCCCAAGGACATCCTGCTAATTGGGCTCCATTACCAGGCCATGCAGGTTTTAATTTTCAAAAACCTCCCTTCCCCTGGGCTCAACCATTCAATCATACAGGGATGTTCGCACAAGGTCATCTTGCCGCTTTACTATCGCCGCCAGCCAAAGCTTTTAATTTCAATACCAATAACTGGGGTGTTTTTGGAAACCCTCTAGGATGGGGAGGACAGGTAAATCCCATGGGATGGGGGAATAACGGAGGTTACGGTCAGCCAGGAATGTTTGGAAACTTATTTACAGTAGGAAAAGGCACTATGAATGGAATCGGAATGCTTAGTAGTTTAATCGGTATGGGGAAGTTCTTCTTTTAGTTAATTAGAACGGGCGGATAGGTCCATAGCCCAAACTTAAAAACAATTTCCTTTTTCATTGATTTACTCTTCTCAAACATGCCCCCTGAGTGTATTTATTGTATAGTTCCAGTACTCCCTCCAAGTTCGTTTCCTCTCCTTTCAAATTATAAAAAACATCTATTACCTTGTATGTGATAACTTGATAGAGATGTGGTGACATTAACAAAACGCAAATTTCGTACGCTAAGCAAAACGCTACAAAAAACCGGTTCCTTTACGAATGAACCGGTTTTTTGTAGTTTTTATTTATTTGAAAAGTAGTCAAATCTTCTTTCACTAGTTAACACTTTGAACACGGCCAATTTGTCCATCTTGTAATCGAACTTTAATGCCGTATGTATGTGTTTCACTATGTGTCAAAATGTCTTTCACAACACCACTTACAGTTTTGCTATAGTCATTATCTAATTGAATAACTACATGTGAACCAACTGAAATTTGTGATCTTGTTGGTTTCCCACCTGTTGCTTGTGTTGTTTTTTCTTGTTTTTGTGTTCTCTCTTGTTGTATAGACTGTTGTTGCTGAGTCTTCTGCTCTTGTTGTTTACGCTTTTCTTCTTCTACTCTTTGCTGCTCTTCTTGTTTACGCTTCTCTTCTTCTACCCTTTGCTGCTCTTCTTGTTTACGTTTTTCTTCCTCTGCTCTTTGCTGCTCTTCTTGCTTACGCTTCTCTTCTTCTGCTCTTTGTTGCTCTTCTTGTTTACGTTTTTCTTCCTCTGCTACTTTTTTATCTTCATCTATTTTTTGCTCATCCTCTGCTACTTTTAATTTTTCTTCATCACCTTTACAAGCACTTAAAGCCATTACACACAAGCTCATAAGTACACATAATAACAATTTCTTTAACATTAAAAAATCCTCCTATATATACATTACAAATTAATAACTTTCATAGCATAACAAAAATATATGTATTTCTTTGTCAAAATTTGTCGTAAATATTTAATTTCTACTAAAAGACTGACACTACAATAAAAGCGGAGATTATTATATCGATTCGTGCACAGGAATTACGTTCGTTTGCTAGTCAAGTGAACTTAATTAATAAAATACAAAGAAAAACCTTCATCTTATGTATAAAAGGATCTTTCAATTAAAGATCCTTTTATATCGCTCATTTAACTAAATAAATTGGTTAATTGCATAACGCTCTTCTAACTTTCCTTGCGAAACTTAGCGGATCATCAACGTCTTCGATATTAACGTAAATTAAATTCGGACCATCACATAACCACTCATTGTGTATAGACGAAACGATTATTCCTTGTTTAATAATTGTAGCAACAAATCCATTGACTTCTTTTTGTAAGAGAGCTATCCGTCCTAGACATAATGCCCGTCCAGTTTTATTATCTCTTGATTCGAATGAGAAGGAAGTTGTTACTCTAAAACGTTTTCCTAAGATAGTTGCTTGTACTTCATCCCGATTTATTGTAGCCACGCATTTTCCACCGGCGAACCCTTCTTGGCCACCGATAATTCTTGCAAACTGTTGACAAATTAATTCATCATTAAACGCCATACCTTTAATCATCCCCCCTTTTACTGTTAGATTATGAATGAATACTTAGGTCTGAAACGGTAATGAATCTATTCTATTACAAAAAATATTATCGAAATCTAACGAAGTCTATTATATGGTAAGGCATTTTTAGAGAGCACAAAAAAACACCCTAAGGTGCCATCCTCCGACTTGAGAATCATATCTATGTATGGAGAAATTTAGAAAAGAGAAGGTTCTAACTATAATTTATAAAGCTATTATGCCATGAATTACATACATATTTCCTTATTTACTGGGAGCAGAATCCCATTATATTACTTTCTGATCAGTCTCGTTAAAGCCATCCCAATAAATCCAGCCCCCATCCCTATTAGCCATCCAGCATGCGTATCGCCTAATATAGATCCCACTCCTCCGCCAAGAAACATGCAGCCAACAAATACTAATCCTCCAATTCCCCAATTCGGCCTTTCCATAATTCAATCACATCCCTTCAATAAAACATATGCGATTATCTAGCCTAACTTTCTTGCATAGGATAGTTAATTATTTTGCTTATGTTTAGCATTTTCAGGGAATTCAAAAGATGTGGAGATTGGCCAATTTGAATGAATTGCAGAAGGAGAATTTCATTTTTTCATATTAAATAACTTAAGAATGTGTTCCACAATTTATGACTCACCCCACCGCTATCCAGCTCAGAAAAGAAAGCAAAAACGAAAATTATATGCATCATTGACTACTGTTAATGAGACGTTATGTTAACCTCACATGAAGACCCTATTCATCCAAATTTACACAAAGTTGTCCTTGCTGATGGTACAATTAAAATCATGGAGGGATATTATGGGAATTTATTTTGTAATAACACTACTTCTTATAAACGGCACTGCAATATTCTTATTTTTCTTGTCTGTTTCACCAAAAATTAAGGCTAAAAACCTATCTTCAATAATGATCTGTTTAGGGATAAATCTAATCATAAGTCCAGCGGCTTTTCTTATAGGTGGGATAGCTGATTATGCAGGTGTAGCGGCTAATTATGGGGCTTATTTTGCGGGTGAGTCGGCAACAGCCCCTCCTCTAGTTAGTCGTGCACTTTATTTTTTGGGAGGATTTCTCTTTATTCAGGGAATTCCACTGCTCATACTACTTGCAGCTTTTTGGAAGTTTGCTAGAGCAAAGAAAATAAAACAAGTATAGAAGGATGAGTGGATGCTTTTTAGAGTAGGGATCCGCTTTTTTCTCGCTACCAATAATAGGATTTCATGTCATACAATGGAGTTAATATTAGAAAACTGTGAGGATGGTTACGTTGATAAAATTTGTAATTAGTTATGCTGCAAGTCTGTTTGCTTTTATTTTTGGATGGTTCTTGATTTCATATATTTCTCATCCTAGCTTTATTCACCCGAACGTTGTATTAGGATTCATTAAAACGATCGTCACTTATGGTAGTATACCAGCTCTTATAGCTTGTCTAATTGGGGAAGTGTTATACAGGAAAATCAAGCGATGTAGAGAATTTCAATTTGGAATCCCTGTATTTATAGGACAAGCAGTTATCTATACACTTATACCATTTCTTTTTCTTTTTCCTTTTAATTTTTCCCATTTCTTTGATTTCGTTGCACCTGTTATTATGGGGGCCTTATCTTTTTATTTAGTACGTAGAAAAATATAATTAACTTCCGTTAACGAGAATGATGTAAATGAGCTGCCCATATAGGCAGTTTATTATATTTTTTGCTTAGCGTAGTTTTTTTTCCGAAATGCTGACGGGGATACCCTTATATAGGGCTTTTTCTTTTTTCTCAATAAACCATATAACTTAACATGGTAAAATAATATTTGGATGGGAGTCCAATACATATGATGGTTCAAGTCGGAGGAAGGCACCTTAGGGTGTCTTTTCTTTATAGAGGGCCCGTCCACATTTTAACGAAAACATACGCTAAGCAAATTTCGACCGTGCAGAGCAACTAAGCCAGCTACACGATAAAAGGAAATGTAAAGCTTACTGATTACTTCATAAAGTTATAAAATTAGGACCGTACATATTAGACATATCTAAAATGTACGGTCCTTTTGTTTACTAGTGGTTCACTTATCTAACTTAAAAATAAGTATGTGGTCCTTTTACAATTTGAATTTCTTTTTAAGCTTCTTATATTTTCTATACGAACGTCTAACAATGTTTAACATAAAATACGGTACTTTAACAGGGAAAGGAAATTTATAAATGAAAGGCAAATAAAATGTAAAATATGCCTTTTCTAGGTCTCTCCACTTACTATCTTCTTTTGTTTTTAAGAAATCAGATACATCGACTACATATCCCCTTCCCTTTTCCATCATCACATTTTTTCCGTGAACATCACAAGGAGTTAATCCTTGTTCCCTTGCATACTCTAAAGCTGCATTGATATCAAGGATCACCTGCTTAGGAATTTTAATCCCCTTATGAACAGCATCGTATAAGGTAATTTCTTTTAAACGTTTCAATACTATGAAATTTTCTCCTTTATATATAAGCTTCGAATAAGAAGGATGGTTTCCGATTTTCCGGTATACTTCTGACTCTTTTTCAATTCCTTCTCCTTCTCGTGCGTAAACTTTCACTACCCAATCTTTGTATTCTTTATGCATAAATACTGCGGCATAATTACCTATCCCTAAACACTGCCAAAGTCTAGGAATATCCTTAACTACTACAGGCTCGAATTCATCCTCACTTCTAATGCTTACCTCTTTTAATAATTCGTCCTTTATCAATCTCACAAAACTGTTTATACTCATCATTTCCACTCCGGTTTTGCTAAAAGGGGGCCCACCCACATTTTAACGAAAATATACACTAAGTGAATTTTAGCATAAAACGAGTCATCTTTTTTCTTAAAATAAAAAGATGACTCGTTTTATTTTAACTGTTGAATACTTAATATTTATTCCACTATTCATAGCCAAAAACCGTACAACATAAAAATATTTCCAACTATTTAGGTATTTTCATTTTTTCAAAGACAACCGTATAAGAGCTTTTAACAGAGGCCTCCCCTCATATCTCCTTATAGGGAGAATGATAAGGCTTTTTTTATTTACCCAATTACCGAGCTCTCAAATGTTTTAAATAGTTACAATACATGTATTGCTTCAATAACTTATGATTATTCTTAAGAATGTCATTGAAATGTACCAATAGATGTTAGAAATTGTGTTATGATGTGAGCAAATATAAAACTATCTAACGGAGGGATTCATATGCCGCATGTTGTGTTTCGTGGAATTACTACTGAACAATTAAAACGCATAAGCAAGCCATTAGTAGAAGAGCTCGCAGAGATTTGTGAGTGTGGTACGGATAATTTTACGTTGGAACTACCAAGTTCTACGTTTGTATTCAATGGAGAAGAAATAGAAGCGTTTCCTCTTATTGAAGTGAAATGGTTCGAGCGTGGACAGGAAATTCGTGATCGATTTGCCAAGGCCATTACTACATATGTCATGGATTTTGGACTTCCAGAAGTAGAGGT
>NZ_QOZX01000038.1:0-17727 GCF_008368895.1 Bacillus sp. BB081 | reverse complement strand
AAAACATATGAACTTAAAGCGCTTGATTGTCTACGAAAGACAACAAGCGCTTTTTTATTAGATAGGCATGTTATAAATGTTTAAAAATTATTTTTATGAATTAAGGTTAACAGAAATTACTAGTATTATATAATTGAAAATACATTAGCAAAAGAAATACAAGAATTGACGGAAAAAATGTTTGATGCTGCGAATGTACCACGTTTAGCTAGACAAGAGTATTATAGGGCCTTTAATCAATATAATTTTAGGGAGTAATTTAGATGAAAAATATTAATCAGTTGATTAAAAAAGTAAAATCATTACCTAATTGTCGAGTTCAGGAGCCTACAGAATTACCGATAATTGATAAGAATAAGCATATGCTACCAGGTGATTTAAAAGAATTTTATAGTCTTTGTGGTGGCCTAACTTTATTTGAAAATAAGGAATATCCTATTCATATTGTTAACCCAGAGGAGTTTATTTTGGCTAATCCCGTAATTGTAGGAGAATTATGTGAAGAAGATATTTCATCAAATTGGTATATTATATGCAATGATGGTAAGGATGAATATTTAACAATAGATCTTAGTGAAGAGAGATTAGGTAGATGTTATGATAGTTTCTTTGATCGACATGGAATAGTTGGGGAGACGCAAATTATCGCAACTTCATTCACTGACTTACTTGAAAAACTTATTAAGAACAATGGACAATATTGGTATTGGCTAAAGAGTGAATTTGAATCACTTGGAGATGCTTATGATGATCAAGAGTGAAAAAGAGAGCCTTTAAGTGGGATAAGAAAGTGAAAGGGTTTTTGAAAGTACGTACTTATTCATTTGTGCAGAGAGGAAAGATAATGTATTTATATAAGGTATCAAATGCCCAATATGAAAATCAAGAGAGTTAAGCACTTCATTGTCAACGGACGACAATAGGTGCTTTTTTTACGTGGAGTAAAGAAAAAATATAAGTTTGCTTGTTGCTCTGTTTCAACTTTGTGCCATATGTTATAATTTGGAAAGTATATATTCTTAATTTTTAGAAAATTTAAAGGTGGTAGGTTAATATATGAGTACATTAAAGAAAATCACTAATAATATTTCGAAAGTTATTATAGGAAAAGATGAATCGATTGAACTTGCAGCAATAGCTCTCATAGCAAGAGGGCACATTTTATTAGAAGATGTACCTGGTACGGGAAAAACAACATTAGCGAAAAGTTTGGCTAAAAGCGTGGACGCTAAGTTCCAAAGAATTCAATTCACAGCGGATACTTTGCCTGGAGATGTTATCGGTCTTGAATATTTTGATGTAAAGGAATCGGAATTTAAAACAAGATTAGGCCCTATTTTTGCAAATATAGTATTAGTGGATGAAATTAATCGAGCTGTACCGAGAACACAATCTTCATTACTGGAAGTTATGGAAGAACGTACTGTTACAATTGCGAAGCAGACACATTCATTACCAGAACCTTTTTTAGTAATTGCAACGCAAAATCCACTAGAATCAGCGGGTACATTTCCGTTACCAGATGCTCAGTTAGACAGGTTTTTACTCACAATTCGGCAAGGTTATCCTACGAGAGAAGCAGAAAAGGAAATGATGAATCGGTTTCAAATGAACGATCCGTTAGAAACGTTACATTCTATTATTTCAAGTGAAGAAATTATTACGATGCAAAAGCGTGCAAGAGAAGTTTTAGTAGGGAATGATGTGCAAGATTATCTTCTTGAAATTATTGAGGCAACGCGTAAGCATGAGTTAATTGAAATTGGTGTAAGTCCTCGGGGGACGTTGGCATTTATGAGGGCGATTCAAGCACGGGCATTATTAAATGAAAGAGATTACTGTACGCCAGATGATATAAAATTACTCGCTGCATCCGTTTGCGCTCATCGTTTAACATTAACGATTGAGGGAGAGATGAAAACGACGAAAGAACAAATCATGAAAGAAATTCTTCATACGATTAGTGTGCCAGTGGAGAATGTACGATGAATCAACAGCTTGTGTATACACCTTTAGCGGAGCCTTTCGTAATGGGAGTTATGTCAGTTGTAGCCGTTATTTTAAGTGTATTTTCAAGTAATCTACTCTTATTATCTCTCGTATTTTTGTATGTGATTTTAATAGGTGCTATGTATGTATACATACGTAAAGTATCTCGTGTTGAATGGGAATACAGGCAAGGGAATTCAAATGTTTTTATAGGTGAAACGAATATGTGCAAAATGAAAATTTCAAACAAGTCGTTTTTCCCTATTTTTAATATCGTATTTCGATTTAAATGTGAAAATAAGCTAACTTGGAATCATGAGGAACTAAATAAAAATCATAGTACAGGTTCAAATTATTATATGAATTTTAATTTAAAAGGAGGAGAGTCAGTTTCATTTGATTTGCAAGCTGTAGCTGTAAAAAGAGGAATTGCGAAATGGGAAGAAGTAGAAATTGTTATTACGGATCCTTTTGGATTCATAACGAACCATATAACATTTAAACAAGTTGAAACGCCGTCTTATTTAGTTTTACCAGCTGTTCCAAAAATGCAAGTTCCTGAATTACAAGAATGGTCACGAGGATTTCGAAAAGCGATGTCTTCACCGCTATATGATGAAACGAAAGTAATGGGAGTGAAGTCGTATGAAAATGAAGATTTTCGTTCTATCCACTGGAGTGCAACAGCGAAAACAGGGACGATAACTGCGAAAAAGTACGAGCGAACACAATCTGATAAATATGCGATATATCTCAACTTGCAAAATAAAAGCGGTATTTCTTTGCGAAATGATACAGAGGAACTAATTGAATTAACGGCAGGCATATGTAAACAACTGCTCATGCAAAACTGTTCATTTGAAGTATGGATCAATTGTGTAAAAGATAATGGATTGTTGCATATAAAGAACGGTCATAACCGGAAACATTTGCAAAATGTATTAAAAGTACTTGCCGCAATATCGGACCAAGATATTCCTGTATCTTCTTCTTATTTTTACACAGCAGGCTTTCGTCGTAAAGAACTGGATGCGGTTCCTTTAATTCTTGGTACTTCACCAAAGAAATATAGTAGAACGAATAAATGGGTTGTAATAAAAGAATAAGAAGGGGTTTATGTCATGGCTAATAAAGAGCGACATATGAAAGGGAAGATTTGGAGTGTTAAAGTTTTCATGATACTTTTCTTTACGGTTAGTGCGATAACGTTATCACAAGGTGTTGTGCATGTACAAGACATAGTAAAAGGGCTTTTTTCTAGTAAGACGGAGACAATATCGGAAAGAAACTATGATTTTACTAGTGTAGAAGCACAGTTTGATGAACCTGAAAGTATTATAGATGAAGAAACAGGAGTTATAGATACAAGAACAAAAATAGATAGGAAAATTCCACTTTTTGTACGAAAAAATTCATGGACTGATGTGTTTTCTGTTCTTTCAAATGCATGGATTAGTGTCGTTTTTTATTTAATTATTGCAGTGGTCATTCTATATGTTTTGTATAAATTAATGAGGAAAAAGGTAAAGCAATCAGAAATAGAACAGGATAAACAATCGATAACAAAAGAAAATACGGATAGAACCGAAAAGAACAAGAAAGTGAAGCAGCAGTTTGAACAGCCGTTACCTAAAGATACGATAAGGAAAACGTTAGTTGAATGGGAAAGAACTTTACCATTTCACGAACAGAGAAGGTCATATGAAACGATGCAACAATGGTTAAGCAGAATTTGTAGAACGCGAGATATTATTCCGATATATGAGTCTGTCCGTTATGGAGAAAAGACGTATAAGGAGTTAGATGTGGAAGAAATAATGAAGTGGGTAGAGGGAGATGGGAAGGTGGATACATAAATATCCACCTTTTCTTTTTTTGTAGAGAAATTTGATTAACATGAATCATTTTTATATATGAAATCGTCTTCAATAAGAAAACGAAATTAATTGTAAATTAACTTTATTTACTTATACTTCATTACATGTTAACCTATACTTAATTTTTATAAATTATACTTAATTTTTAAGTTTTTTAAGGGTGTGAAAATGTAATGAAATCGGTATTAAAAAGCATACTTATTTCCTTTGTTTTTTCTGCAGTAGGTATGTGTTGGTTGCTGTTCTTATTATTCAAAGGGGATGGAGACTGGTTATTGTCTTGGATAGGCGTATTAATGGCATTTTTATCTTTATACACGTTAATAGATTTATATTGTAAGTATACATACGATATAAAGTTAAGTAAATTGTTTATTAAAGCAACAGTTACTACCTTTAGTTTTGCCGTATTGGGAATCATCTTTGGTATTGTACACGAGCTATTACAGCCATGGAGTCTCAGTTTAATGGTTTGGTATTGGTTGTTAGTGTTACTTTTATTTGTAACGACCATAATATTATTAGTTTTTGTAGTATTTGTTAATCGTAAAAATTATAATATCCCTGGAAGATATAGAATACTTATACTGCTAAATCTATTTCTTACGTTAGCACCAGTACTGTGGCCATTACTACTTACTATTATCGGAAATGGCATGAACGCTAGTGCAGGATGGTAAAAGTGAATGAAATGACAAGTTGATATAGGGTTTTAATTATGTAAGAGAACGTGTTTTCATAAATTGAAAACACGTTCTTTTTTGATTCTCATACATGACTTTTCCTCATCTGGTCGTCTAATTTTGAAAGTAAGTATTTCGTAAGGAATGGATAAGAAAAAAGAAAGTTTTATCATTTAGGATTAAGGTATAACTTGAATCAATACGATTTTAAAAGAGGAGAGAACCTTATGAAAAAATGTACTTCAATAAAGTTAGGAAGTTTGGCAGTGTTAATAGCGGGTACTACTCTATTTACACCAGGTTTTACTGTAAAAGCAGAGTCTACTCAAAATATTTCTAATTCGTCAGAAGCGCAGGATCAAAAGAATCGGAATGGATGGAAACGAGTCATGCAGGAAACAATCCAAATTGGAGCGCCAGGGGTATTAGCTAAGACGTCTAATAAAGGGAAAATTAATAGTTATACTGCTGGCGTGGCGGATTTAAGTACAAAGAAACCGGTGAAATCGGATTATCGCTTTCGGATTGGTAGTGTGACGAAAACTTTTACCGCCACGACTGTTCTTCAATTAGTAGGAGAAAAGCGCATACAACTTGACGATCCAATTGAGAAGTGGCTACCAGGTCTTATTCAAGGAAATGGGTATGATGGAAATCAAATTACGATACGCCAACTTTTGAATCATACGAGTGGTATAGCTGAATATTTAAAATCAAAAGACGCTGATATAATGAATTCGAAAAAAACGTATACGGCAGAAGAAATAGTGAAAATAGGACTTTCTCTACCTCCAGATTTCTCGCCGGGTAAAGACTGGCTGTATTCAAACACTGGATATGTAATATTGGGAATGCTTATTGAAAAAATAACTGGTAATAGTTATGCGGAAGAAATTGAAAAGCGAATTATTGAACCTTTGGACTTGTCAAATACGTTTTTACCAGGAAATTCACCCGTCATCCCAGGAAAGAATCATGCTCGTGGGTATGTGAAAATCGAAGAAACGAGCGAGTTGAAAGACATTACGGATTATAATCCGAGTTTAGCTAATGCAGCTGGAGACATAATATCTAATGCGGACGATTTAAATAAATTCTTTTCATTTTTACTCAGTGGTAAGTTACTGAAGGAACGAGAGCTAAAAGAAATGCTTACTACAGTTCCTGTAGAAGGAAAAGGGGTTGGTGATGCATATGGTCTTGGAATCTATGAGACTAAACTTCCAAATGGTGTTTCAGTTTGGGGTCACGGAGGATCAATTCCTGGGTTTATGACTTTTGCTGGCGGAGTAATTGGAGGCAAGCATACATTTGCTGTCAATGTTAACTCTTTAGGTCCGGTTGATATTTTTACACATTTTAATAAAATGATGCAAATTGAATTTAAGAAATAGATGAAAGAATGCGAATGAGATCCTGCTGTAAAGGACAGTATTAGTATTCATAGTATAACATCAAGTGTAATTTAATCTTATAGTTTAGTATAAAAAAGGATGTCGGTTACATGACATCCTTTTTTATTGAGAATCAAAGAGGTATATTTTGAAAATTGTTATTTTTGCAATCGTTCCATATAATGAAGGGTATAGGGGTTATACAGGGGAGTTATGAATGGAGAATACTTTAGTTTGTTAATTGTTTTAATTTTAATAAATAAAAGTAAATTGATTTGGAGTGAAATACATTGGGACAAAATCAGTTTAGATGGAGTAACAAGCAATTACGAGAACATGTCGAAGTAGTAGATGATAAGAGAAGCCCGCATATTTTATTAAAGAATGCAACGTATTTAAATTCTTACTTACGTAATTGGTCAGTAGCAAATATTTGGGTATATAGTGACCGAATTGTATACGTAGGGGAGAAATTGCCAGAGCAATTAACGGATTGTGAAGTCATTGATTGTGACGGAAAGTATGTAGTTCCTAGTTACATAGAACCCCATGCACATCCATATCAATTATATAACCCTGAAACTTTAGCGAATCATGCGATGCAATTTGGGACAACGACATTTATTAATGATAATTTAACTTTATTTTTCACATTACAACGTGAAGAAGCATTTCGTTTATTAGATGAATTTGAAAAGGTTCCAGCAAGTATGTATTGGTGGTGTCGTTTTGATGGACAAACTGAATTGCAAAACGGGGAATCTTTATTTAATCGTGAAGAAATAATAGAGTGGCTAAAGCATAAAGCAGTTCTTCAAGGCGGCGAGCTAACAGCGTGGCCAAAGTTATTACATGGCGATGATGAAATGTTACATTGGGTGCAAGAAACAAAACGATTACATAAAAAAGTAGAAGGGCATTTTCCAGGTGCATCTGAAACGACTTTAGCGAAATTAAAACTGCTAGGTACAGATTGTGATCATGAAGCGATGACAGGGCAGGAAGCTTTCACTCGTCTTATGCAAGGTTACACTGTTTCCCTTAGGAATTCTTCAATTCGTCCAGATTTAGAAGTTTTACTGAAAGAATTGTTGGAACTAGGAGTAAAGCAGTTTGATAGATTCATTCTCACTACAGACGGCTCACATCCTTCGTTTTATGAAAGTGGCATGACAAACGTAATGATATGTACCGCGATAAAACAAGGAGTGCCTATAATAGATGCTTATCATATGGCAAGCTATAATATCGCTCGTTATTATAATATGGAACATCTACATGGTTCAATTGCGACAGGTAGAATTGCTAATATGAATATTTTGGAAAGTAAAGAAAACCCGGTTCCAATAAGTGTAATTGCAAAGGGGAAATGGGTGAAGCGTGACGGAGTAAATAAAAATGAATCATTACAAATAGACTGGAGTAAATTCAAAGTAACTCCACTATTATTAAACTGGTCCATAGAAAAAGAGGATATGATTTTTTCTCATAAAGTGGGTATATATTTATTAAATAACGTTATAACAAAACCATACACGACTGAAATTGATTTAAACTGTGATGAACTTTCTTTAGATCATGATGAGTGTTTTCTTATGATGATTGCTCGTGATGGTACGTGGCGAGTGAACACAGTTGTAAAAGGCTTTGCAAAAAAATTAGGAGGCCTTGCTAGCTCATATTCTGGTACCGGTGACATCATTCTTATTGGGAAGAATAAAGAAGATATGCTTACAGCTTTTCATAGAGTAAAAGAGCTTGGCGGGGGAATGGTAATAGCTGAAAAGAATGAAGTATTACACGAAATCGCATTACCATTGCTCGGGATTATGTCTAAGTTAAAAATGAATAAATTAATACAGGAAGAGAAACAGTTGGTGAAATTACTAAAAGAGCGTGGTTACGCGTATGACGATCCGGCATTTACCATTTTATTCTTTTCTGCGACGCACCTGCCTTTTATACGGGTAACACCTATAGGACTATATGACGTAAAAAGTAGTAAGGTAATTGCTTCACCAGTGAATTTGATAAAGAAATGTTAATATGAAAGGCCCTATAAAAGTCCAATTTATAGGGCCTTTCACATTGTTAGCATAAGAATATTGTGAGCCTCAAATAATATAGTATCTAAATAACTTGAGGTGAAACGTAAGTATGAAAAAAATATTGTATATTTTAAGTGTATTTATATTATGTGTATCTATTCAACAAGTTGTACATTCTCAAACGGGTGCACCAGGGCAATCTTCTGATTGTCTTGAAAAAAGGAAAATTCGAGATGACAAGCATGTGAAGAATATAATAAGTGATATTAAATCCACATTTAATTTAAATATTGATGAACATAGTTTTTGGGAAGTAAGTAAAAGAAATCTGGAGGCTGCCCATTTGATGTATGGTGGAAAGGAAAATGATTCTTATTATAATTCGCTAACTAAAATTTATGATAGTGGTGGATTTAGCGAGCAGCCCAGCTTATTTGTGAGTGCAAAAGAAGCATTTTTACTTTATAAAGAAAAAGATAATATCAATGTAATGAAACGCCTAAACCTAGACGTTGAAAAAGGGGAATGGCTCGTTATAAAAACGAAAAAGAAGAAAGGGAAAAAAGTGAAATTCAAGCCGTTGCAATGTGAAAAAGATTATATGAAAAAGAGAAATGAGTACCATAATCTAAAATGAAATAAAGGAAATTTTGAAGGAGAAAAATTTCGTTAATAATTGTAAATAAAGCGATAGAAATCCCTAGTAATCTCGCCCTAAAAAAACGTCATTTTTAATGTTTAAAATGACGTTTTTTTATATCGTTAAACCTTTTGCATCGCACTCGCAATCCTCTTCACCAAATCAGCTGACACTTCATGAAAATACCCTAAAACTACCTTTCTAATATCATCGGATATAACTTTCAAATCACTAGCTAAGTTTTTAGAAAGATGTTCTTTTTCAATCGGTTTTAACTTCGCATAAAATTCAGTAGGCTGCGTAAAGTCATCCTGTTTTGTAATAGAAGTTCTTTCAAGTTTACCTTCAACGTATCTTCCGTCGCCGCTCGTTATTTGATTAGCAGGCGTCCAATTTTGTTGTTGGTTAATCGCCAATTTGCGAAATTTGGAACCAAGTCTTCTTCTTTGAGAATCACTATAAATGTTAGCGCGTCCTTGCAGCATTTTATCATCTGATAGTTCTGCACCGTCTAGCAAATTAGAAGGGGAGAAGGCGACTTTTTCTACTTCTTCCATATAATTTTCAGGATTTTTGTTTAATACCATTTTGCCTACTGGTATAAGAGGGTATGACTTTTCATCCCATACTTTTGTATCATCTAAAGGGTCATAAGAAAGATGTGATTCATCTTTCGGGTCCATGAGCTGGACATATAAACCGTATTCCACTGGTTTACCATTTGCAATTGCATCATATAAATCTTTCCCGCTATAATCAGGGTTTTCGGCAGCCAGTTTATTCGCTTCCTCACTAGTAATGTATTGTACACCTTCAAAGGGGTACCAATGATACTTTACATACTTTCGATTACCTTCTGCATTTCTCCATACATATGTATTAACACTATGTCCTGGGATGTGGCGAAGACTTTTGGCCGTACCAGCATCAGAATATAAATGGACAACGAAATGAATGGACTCAGGCGCTCTAGCGACAAAGCTCCAAAATCTATTAGGATCTATTAAGTTATTTATAGGTGAAGGTAACAACGCTTGAATCGTTTCAGGGAAACGCATCGGATCACGAACGGAAAAGACAGGGATGTGATTACATAAAAGATCGAAAATGCCTTCTTCTGTATAAAACTTTGTAGAAAAACCGCGTACATTTCTAGAAGTGTCAGGTGTTCCTTTCGTACTAACGGCTAATGAAAATCGCACCATAACAGGAACTCTCGCATTAGAATTTTGTAAAAAACGTAGTTTAGTATGTTCAGACATTGGATAGATCGTTTGAAAATAACCGAACGCACCAAATCCTTTTACATGAACAGGTCTTTCTAAAATTTTTTCGTGAATAAATTCTTGTAGCGTCTCGTGAAGTACACTATCTTGCTTTAGAACAGGTCCACGTGAACCAACTGTTTGTGAGTGAAGTATAGCTTGTTCATTACGTTCTCTATTTTCATTAAAGTCATTCCCTAGTAAAGATTGCCCCTGTTTATCATAGTTTTCATCCATCTATATAGCCTCCAAATCTTTTTTGTCCATTGTTACTAAATATGATTTCATAGCCTTGATTATGTATGACACGCAAAGTCCAAAATGGTAACAGACCGCTAGATGAAAAAAATGCACATGTAGTGGACCTGTTGAAATAGAAGAAATTATGGAAAAATGAATATCGGGAAGAAAATTACTATGAAAATTTCAATCTAAAAAATGAATTTATACATGACTTTATAGAGAATGAACATAAATAAACAGGGAAAATAACTAGGAGGAATTTAAAATGTCGGATTGGTTTCAATTAGATAAAGAATATATGATGTCTACGTATTGTCGTACGAAGGTTGCGATAGAAAGAGGAGAAGGTTGCAAACTATATGATGTGGATGGTAAAGAATATGTAGATTTATTTTCTGGTGTCGGAGTGAATGTATTAGGATACAATCACCCGAAAATCGTGCAAATGACAATGGAACAAGTTACGAAATCGTTGCATCTTCCATTTCATTTTTTAAATCCAGTTGCGATTGAGTATGCAAAGAAATTAGTTGACTGCTCTTTAAAAAACGGAAAGGTCTTTTTTACAAACTCTGGTACGGAAGCGACAGAAACGACGTTGAAATTAATTGATAAATATAGAGCTAATACGCATGAAGAACGTGAAGGAATCGTAGTGCTGAAGAATAGTTTCCACGGGCGGACGTTAGGGGCACTTCATTTCACGAGACAAGAAAGTGTATATCAAAATTTCCCTAAAACATCGATTCCGGTATATGAAGTAGAGCGTGAGAATATAGAGCAATTAGAAGAAACAATCGTTAAAGAAAATCCAATTGCGATTATGCTAGAGCCTGTATTAGGAAGCGGGGGGATATACCCTTTATCAAGTGAATATTTACATGGTGTTCAAAACTTATGTGATAAATATAATGTTATTCTTATCGTTGATGAAGTTCAAAGTGGTATGGGGAGAACTGGTAAACTATTTGCTTATCAAAATTTCAATATTACTCCGGATATTATTCAAATTGGTAAGGGAGCAGGAGGCGGGATACCGCTTGGCGGAATTATTGTAGGTGAAAAGTTATGTGATGTATTTGCACCAGGAGATCATGGAACAACGTTTGCTCATTCTTCAATGGGAACGGCTTTAGGGTTAACGGTATTAAACACATTGATTGACGATGGTTTAATGCAAGAAGCGTATGAAACGTCACACTATCTAAATGATAAATTGCAAGAAATTCAGAAAGAAAATTCTTATTATATTCAGGAAGTACGCCATGCTGGTATGATGTTTGGAATTAGTTTGAATGATACGAATGAAAATGTAAAGAAATTACAGGTAGAGCTAATGGAGAAAGGGATGTTAGTTGATGTTACACAAGGGAATATCATCCGTTTACTTCCTCCATATATAATAAAAAAAGAAGAAATTGATGCATTTATTACTCAATTTATTTCTTGTATGGATAAAGTTGCTGCTGTAGTAAGTGCTTAAAAGTTAAAAGCTAAATTTTATATAAAGTGCACTCTAATTGTTAAAAATAGTTTTACAATTGGGGTGCATTTTTTATAGTTGAATTTTGTAAAATACAGTTGTTGGTAAATGATAACGAAAAAAATAGAAGGAACTTCATTATATTTGATACATGATTGAATGATATTTTACTGTTGAAGAAAAGAGAAAGTAAATATAAAGATAGTAGATAAAACGAGTGGTACTAACAACGAGTGATAGAACGTTTTGAAAATAATAGCATACGAATATATATATGATAAGAATGAGGTGATATATTGGAAAATAATGATATTCAATTTACTTCTTTACAAATGCGAACTGATAGATTTGGTTGGGCTGGTATTCAATATGCAAATAAAAAGCAAGCCATCTTATATACTCGAAACGGAGGAGTAGAATGGGATGTTGTTAATCCTCTAAATTCAATTGTATTATTTGTATATCCAATAAATGCTCGAAGCTCTTGGGCATATGGTTTAACAAAAACGAATGACAATTTATTGCCAGCTATATTTTATACAGTTAATAGAGGGGAAAGATGGAGTGAGTTTATTTTACCGGTTGAAGAAGAGTGGGAGAAATCGACTGATGTTCAAGTGCAATTGCATGCTACGAATATGGATAGTATATGGATTGTATTATCTAGAAAGCTTGCATCAAATAAATTTGAACATAATTTATACTATTTGAAAATGAAAGGGAAAGCTTGGAAAGTAATAAAAAATATAAGTATTAGTGATAGTATTTCAGGGATAACATTTATAGACGATTTAGTCGGATTTATTTCATTACAAAAACATTATGAAACATCAACGTTATTTAAAACAATAAATGGTGGGGAAAGTTGGCAAGCTATAAAAGATATTCCAAGTCTTGAAGGAATTAATGCTGGGACTGCTATGGCTTATAAAGCAATCTATAAAAATAACCTATTAGTAATACCAACTAAAATGAATGATGATAAATTTTTAATGAATTACTCATTTGATAAGGGGAATTCGTGGCATATTTCAAATAAAACAATAAATACTAGTAAAGTGGCTGTTTCGTTTTTTAGTTCCTATTATGGCTGGGTTATAAATAGTGAAAATGGAAGTGTGTATCAAATAATAAAAAAAGGATCAAAATGGATCAAAGTATCAAGTAATCCATTGTTAAAAAATGTATTTTGTTTGCATTTTTTTAATCGGCGTAAAGGTTGGGCGTGTAATAAAAAAGAAATATTTAATACAAAAGATCGCGGTATAACATGGAAAAAGGTAGTATATAAAATTAATAATATTGATAAATTAGTTTAAAAGAGTCCTAAAGAAATTAGGGCTTTTTTTGTTTTTAAATGGGGATTGTTGTAACACACAATGATAAGAGGAAGGAAGCGAGTGTAGAACTTATATTTTCAAAAATAGACGGTTGTTTTTACACAGTATAATTCACTTTTGAATATGTTAATAAAGTAGCAAATTCATAGGAAATGGTATTAATATTTTATGTCACATGATGTGCAAAGGGGGAGTGTAGTGAAATCGTTAACGGTTATTATTTTGTATAGTGAAAGAGCGCAAATATTAGAAGAATCAATTCAATCTATATGGAAGCTAAATCCTCTTGAAATTATAATTTTTGTTCCTAACGATAGAAGTAATTTGTATGAAATAGCAAAGAAACATAAATGCCATATTGTTTTGAGGGATAAATATAATACGTATTATGATGGGTATGAAGCTTCTGTAAAGGCAGCAAAAGGAGAAGTATTGTTATTTGTAGATAGTAATTTTTTATTATCTTCAAATGAAATGAAGAATTTTATTGAGCCAGTCATTACAAATCAGGCTGATGTAGTATTAAACAAAATAGATAAATTTATAGAAGTTGGTAAATGTCCAAATATGGATATTGTTTGGAGAAAAATGTTAAATGAAATTTTATGTCGACCAGATTTAAAAAGCAATTCAATATTTTCATTACCATATGCACTTACGAAAGAAGTAGTGGTAAATATCGGCTTTGATTATATAAAAGATATCGTTCTAGCTCATATGAACATAGTGAATCAAGGCTGGCGGATTAACGATCAATATGCAATAAAAACGTTATCTGAAGATGAAATGTTAGAAGAAGAAGGGTATTTATTAAAGCAAGAATTATCAGAAAATGAAAAAGAGAAAGTGGAAAAATATTTAATCGGTATTTCTAAATGGATAGAGAAAAAGGGAAGAAGAGTAGGGTTTACTGATGCAGGAAAAAGAAGAGATATTATTCAAAGATTAGGTGAAAGCAAGCAGTATCCTTCGTATCATCGAGGTTGGGGAATGCATTCTTCAATTTATGACGGGAAACAACTATCTGTCATTATACCAGTGCAAAATGAAGAAGAGACTATAGAACAAGTAATACTTGAGGCAAGAAAAATAGAACCGCTAGAAATAATTGTCGTTGTAAATGGTTCGACAGATCAAACGGCCGATATTGCTAAAAGACTTGGTGCTACTATTATTGAATATAACGAACGACTTGGTCATAATGTTGGACGTGCTATTGGAGCGCTTGAAGCTACTGGAGATATTCTTTTATTTATTGATGGTGATTTTAGGGTTTCAGGAAGTAATTTGCATCACTTTACAAAAGCAGTTTCAGCTGGTGTAGACATAGCATTAAATGATTTGAATCCGATGTTACATCCTCCGTTTTATGTTGTAGACGTCGTAAAATATATGCTTAATTTAGCATATAATCGTCCAGAATTAAGTAATGGCTCATTAGTAGCGATTCCACATGCTATGAGTAGATCATGTTTAGATGCAATAGGCTGGGAAAGTTTACTATGCCCTAGTCTTGCACAAGTAAAAGCTATATTACAAGGGTATAGAGTAGAATGTGTACATTACGTTGATGTTGTAAAACCGAATAGAATTCGTTTAATGGAGAATGTAAGTCATAATGGACATCCTCCAGCGGTATTAAGAATAATTGGTGATCACGTTGAAGCTCTCTCTTACTTAATAGAACACCTTGAAATAGATGGAAAGGGTGATTAAACTGTTAGACCAATACAAAAAAATTAACATTTCATATGAAGAATTATGGCAAATGGATTTTCAAACTACAGAACCATTTATACTCAAGGTTGATTGGGGTAAAGTAACGTATGAATTTTTAATTCGTATTAAGCCGGGTGCTTCTAACACTATTGTTTTTGGATCCGGAGCAGGTGGATTTCAAGAACAGCCAATTGGTCCACCTATTTTTCATAGACATTCTTGGATGGAAGAGTTTGAAGATACTGTTATATATTATAATGATCCTACATTATATCTTGGAAAATTATCTTTAGGTTGGGGACAAGGGGAGTTAGATAGATTTTACTTACAAGATATAGCAAATATTTTAGAAATATTATTTACAAAGTTAAATATTGATTCGGAAAACGTGTTGTTTTATGGCAGTTCCGGGGGAGGGTTTATGTCTTTAATTTTAGCTGGATTCGTTAAGGGCTCCACAGTTTTAATTAATAATCCTCAAACAAATTTATTAAAATGGATACCTGTACCAATAAATCTAGTTTTCGATTTGTCTTATCCAGGTTTATCAAGAGAAGAAGTTGAGGAGAAATTTGGCGAAAGAATTAATGTTGTGAAATTTTTTAATCACATTAAATATGTACCGAATATTTATTTTTTGCAAAATTTCGCGTGTGAATTTGATGTGCAAAATCATTTAATACCATTCATTTTTGAATTAGAACAACTGGATAAAGACACAGAAGTAAATCAAATTGTAATAGACTTATATTTCGATAAAAAAGCAGGGCATGCAGCTGTAGGTAAGAGTGAAACAATTGAATATATAAAAAAAGTAAAGCCTAATCAGACTGTAAAAAAAGAACAAAAAGAAGTGGCACTGTCAGTCGTTATAGTTTTAGGAGAAGAAAAATCGAAATTGAATCAAATTTTAAACAAATTGCACCATATAAAACCATTAGAAATTATCATTGTAGCTGATGATAGAATGAGTGCGATACAATCCATACCTACATTTGTTGAGAGTAACGTTGTTGTTATTGAAGAGAAAAATAAATGGAAAGCACCAGTTCATGGGGCGAAAATCGCTAATGGAGATGTAATTTTATTTTTAAATGGAGAAGATGTTATTTTTTCGGTAGAATTAGAACGATTTATAGAACCACTACTGAAAAAGGAACAGGATGTAATCTTGAATAACATAGACTCCGTATGTTTTGAAAAGATGAGAGTAGAATGGCCAAGTATTGCTATGGTGTATAGAAAAATAGTAAATGATGTATTGGGGCGTATGGATTTAAAATATGATTCGATGTTATCTATGCCATATGCTATTACTAAAAAAGCAATTGAAGACATTGAATATGACACCTTGCAAAATCCAGTTCTTTCCCAAATCACCCTTATTGAGAAAGGGTGGCGACTACACTCCTCGTCAGCCATCACTAACACCTTCTTGAATAATATACCCGCAAACAAAACCTCTTTCTATAAAAATGAATTTACTAAATTAGAAGTATGTGAGATTAAAGAGAATGTAAAAGCTTTGGAAAGTTGGTTACAACGAAAAGATGATAGAGGTAACTATACAGATGGAGGAAGAAAAAGAGAAATTATAGAGCAGCTAAAAAAACAAAAGAATTATTCGCGTTTCCATAAAGGGTGGGGTATGAATTCATCAATTTATAATGGAAAACAGTTATCAATTATTATACCGGCACAAAATGAAGAAGCGACGATTAAAGAAGTTATTCTTGAGGCAAGAAAAGTTGAACCGAAAGAAATAATTGTTGTCATTAATGGATCAACAGATCAGACAGAAGTAATCGCAAAACAATTAGGAGCAACCGTAATTGTTTATCAAGAAAGATTAGGGCATGATGTAGGACGGGCAATTGGTGCACAAAAAGCCACAGGGGATATACTTCTCTTTATTGATGCTGATTTTGCCATTCCAGCAAAAGACCTTCATCCGTTAACGCAGGCTGTTGCGGATGGTGTTGATATGGTTTTAAATGATTTAAATTTAAATCTTAGATTTCCTCTATATATTGTAAGTTTATATAAATATATGTTGAATATTGCTTGTAATCGTAAAGATTTAGGTGTGGGATCCACAATTGCTGTTCCCCACGCTATTAGTCGAAAATGTTTAGAGGGAATTGGCTGGGATACTCTTCATACAGCGTGTGTTGCGCAAGTAAAGGCAATATTAGAAGGATATAAAGTTGAATGTGTCCATTTTGTAGATGTAATGAAACCAAATCGTATTCGTCCAAATGAGCACTTTGCAACAGTAGGACATCCACCGGCTGTATTGAGAATTACTGGAGATCATGTAGAAGGGCTTTCTTATTTACTAAAGAATAGGGATTTTAAAGATTTATTTTAATTTGGAAGCTACTTTACTAATAAGCGTAGAATAGCAACGGATAGAGTATAAGTTGAGTATTGGAATGAAAACAAAATTTAAAAAAGTTACCATTTTGGTTCAGGTGTAAGTGAAAAGTAAAAACTTCTTAAAATACATGAAGAGGTTTTTACTTTTTTATTTTAACTTATTTTAAGTATATCAAGTAAAAAATAAATAAAGAAGTAACGATAAGTTCTATATAACTTAATATCAGATGCAAGTAAGGAGGAAATACCTTTTCTTACAGCAATAAAAGGTGTTTTAATATGTATTTAGAAATTAAGGTCTATCCAAATGTTGGGGCAGAAATATCTCTAAGGTGCAATTATGAATTTTCATCTGATTTTAATGTAAATACCATTTACCGCATGTATTTCTATTTCAGTAAAAGATGATCTGGATTTATTAATTAATTTATCTAGTTTAATAACAAATTAAACATATATAAAACTGATAAGAAAATAGCAGCTAATTTATAAAATTTAGTAGGAGAGTCGTGTCTAAATTCGATAAACTGCATATATTGTTAAGAGAAAGGAGGGAGAGTTATGGCATGTACTACGAATAATGTTTGTTTAGATGTGTGTCTTAAAATTACAATTACCCCTGGTAGTGGAATTGATGCAGAAGTGGATTGTGGGGGCACATGTGGGA
>NZ_QOZX01000037.1:0-96487 GCF_008368895.1 Bacillus sp. BB081 | reverse complement strand
CTTTTCCTTCTTTATCTGTTGTTACTTTCATTACTACTTTGCCTTGCTCATCTTGCACTTCAAAGACTACGCCTTCTAATGCTTTTTGACTGTCTTTATCTACTTTTGTAATTTCTACTGAACCTTTATCTAACTGTTCATTCTCTACTTTTAGTGATAAGACTTCTGTCATACCTTTTTTGATTTCAAATGATACTGGCTCTGTTAGTTTTTGGTAGCCTGGTAAATTTTCTACTTCTACTAATTTGTAACTCCCTACAGATAGGTCTGAAATGTTTGCTTTTCCTTCTTTATCTGTTGTTACTTTCGTTACTACTTTTCCTTTTTCATCTTGCACTTCAAAGACTACGCCTTCTAATGCTTTTTGACTGTCTTTATCCACTTTTGTAACTTCTACATTACCCTTGTCTAACATTTCATTTTCGACTGTTAAAGCAAGAGATTTTGTCATGCCTTTTTCAATTTGGAAAGTAATCGGATCTACTAATTGCTTATATCCTTTTGGTGCATTTACCTCTACCAACTTGTATGTGCCAACTGATAAATTAGTAACTTTTGCTTGTCCTTTTTTATCTGTCGTTATTTTAGCGACTACTTGTCCTGCTTCATTTTGAATATCAAATACTGCATCAGCTAAAGCATCTTTATTTTCTTTGTCTACTTTTGTAATTTCTACATTTCCTGTATCCACTAATTCATTTTCGACTGTTAATTGTAATGCTGTAACTCTACCTTTTTCAATTTCGAATAAAATTGGTTTTTCTAGTGGTTTGTATCCGGCTGGTGTTTCTACCTCCACCAACTCATACTTTCCAATAGATAAATCTGAAACGTTTGCCTTTCCATCTTTATCCGTTTTTACTTTTGTTACTACTTTCCCTTTTGAATCACGTACTTCAAATACAATACCTTCTAATGGTGCTTTACTATCTTTGTCTATTTTTGTGATTTCAACATTCCCCGTATCCACCATTTCGTTTTCTACAGTGAACGCTAGAGATTTTGTCATACCTTTTTTAATTTCAAATGGTACCGGCTTTTCTAATTTTTTGTATCCTGGTAAGCTCTCTACTTCTACCAGCTTGTACTTTCCTACAGATAAGTCGGAAACGTTTGCTTTTCCTTCCTTATCTGTTGTTACTTTTGTTACTACTTTGCCAGTTTCGTCTTGAACTTCGAAGACTACACCTGCTAACGATACCTTATTATCTTTATCTATCTTCGTTATCTCTACATTTCCCGTATCTACCATTTCATTTTCTATTTTTAATGATAGAACTTCTGTCATACCTTTTGTAATTTCAAATGACACTGGTTCTGTTAACTTCTTGTAACCTGGTAAGCTTTCTTTCTCTACTAATTTATACTTACCTACTGATAAATCTGAAATTGTTGCTTTTCCATCTTTATCTGTCGTTACTTTCGTTACTACTTTATCTTTTTCATCTTGCACTTCGAAGGTTACGCCTGCCAATACTGCGCCACTTTCTTTGTCCACTTTTGTAATTTCTACTGAACCTTTATCTAACAGTTCGTTCTCTACTTTCAATGATAAAACTTTCGTCATACCTTTTTTGATTTCGAACGATACTGGTTTCGCTAGTTTTTTATATCCTGGTAAGCTTTCTACCTCTACTAGCTTATATTTCCCTACTGATAAATCTGAAATTGTTGCTTTTCCATCTTTATCTGTTGTTACTTTTGTTACTACTTTATCTTTTTCGTCTTGCACTTCGAAGGCTACGCCCGCTAATACTGCGCCACTTTCTTTGTCCACTTTTGTAATTTCTACTGAACCTTTGTCTAACTGCTCATTCTCTACTTTTATTGATAAGACTTTCGTCATACCTTTTGTAATTTCGAATGATACTGGTTCTGTTAATTTTTTGTATCCTGGTAAGCTTTCTTTCTCTACTAATTTGTACTTTCCTACAGATAAGTCTGAGATTTTTGCTTTTCCTTCTTTATCTGTTTTTACTTCTGTTACTACTTTTCCTTGCTCATCTTGTACTTCGAAGACTACGCCTTCTAATACTTTTTGACTGTCTTTATCTACTTTTGTAATTTCCACTGAACCTTTATCTAACTGTTCATTCTCTACTTTCAATGCTAGGACTTCTGTCATACCTTTTTTAATTTCGAACGATACTGGTTCTGTTAGTTTTTTATAGCCTGGTAAGCTTTCTTTCTCTACTAATTTGTACTTGCCTACTGATAAGTCTGAGATTTTTACTTTTCCTTCTTTATCTGTCGTTACTTCTGTTACTACTTTTCCTTGCTCATCTTGTACTTCGAAGACTACGCCTTCTAATACTTTTTGACTGTCTTTATCTACTTTTGTAATTTCTACTGAACCTTTATCTAACTTTTCGTTCTCTACTTTCAATGCTAGGACTTCTGTCATACCTTTTTTAATTTCGAACGATACTGGTTTCGCTAGTTTTTTGTATCCTGGTAAGCTTTCTACCTCTACTAGCTTATATTTCCCTACTGATAAATCTGAAATTGTTGCTTTTCCATCTTTATCTGTTGTTACTTTTGTTACTACTTTATCTTTTTCATCTTGCACTTCGAAGGTTACGCCCGCTAATACTGCGCCACTTTCTTTGTCCACTTTTGTAATTTCTACTGAACCTTTATCTACTAGTTCGTTTTCTACTTTTAGTGATAAGACTTTCGTCATACCTTTTTTAATTTCGAACGATACTGGCTCTGTTAGTTTTTTGTATCCCGGTAAGCCTGCTTTTTCTACTAATTTGTACTTGCCTACAGATAAGTCTGAGACTTTTGCTTTTCCATCTTTATCTGTCGTTACTTCTGTTACTACTTTGCCTGCTTCATCTTGTACTTCAAAGACTACGCTCGCTAATGCTTTTTGGCCTTCTTTATCTACTTTTGTAATTTCTACATTACCCTTGTCTAACATTTCGTTTTCTACTGTTAAAGCAAGCGATTTTGTCATACCTTTTTCAATTTGGAAAGTAATAGGATCTACTAATTGCTTATATCCTTTTGGTGCATTTACCTCTACCAACTTGTATGTGCCAACTGATAAATTAGTAACCTGTGCGTGCCCTTCTTTATCTGTCGTTATTTTAGCGACTACTTGTCCTGCTTCGTCTTGAATCTCAAATACGACATCAGCTAAAGCATCTTTATTTTCTTTGTCTACTTTTGTAATTTCTACATTTCCTGTATCCACTAATTCATTTTCTACAGTTAATTGTAATGCTGTTACTCTACCTTTTTCAATTTCGAATGAAATTGGTTTTTCTAGCGGTTTGTATCCTGCTGGTGTTTCTACTTCTACCAACTCATACTTTCCAATAGATAAATCTGAAACATTTGCTTTTCCATCTTTATCTGTTGTTACTTTAGTAACTACTTTCCCTTTTGAATCACGTACTTCAAACACAACACCTTCTAATGGTGCTTTACTATCTTTGTCTATTTTCGTGATTTCAACATTCCCCGTATCCACCATTTCGTTTTCTACAGTAAATGTTAAAGACTTCGTCATACCTTTTTTAATTTCAAATGATACTGGTTTTTCTAACTTTTTATAACCAGGTAAACTTTCTACCTCTACTAATTCATACTTTCCTACAGGTAAATCTGAAACATTTGCTTTTCCATCTTTATCTGTCGTTACTTTTTTCACCTCATTGCCCTTTTCATCTTGGACAACAAACGTTACTCCCGCTAACGGTGCCTTATTATCTTTATCTATCTTTGTGATCTCTACATTTCCCGTATCTACCATTTCATTTTCTATTTTTAATGATAGTACCTCGATCATGCCTTTTTTGATTTCAAATGATACTGGCTCTGTTAGTTTCTTATAGCCTGGTAAACTTTCTTTCTCTACTAATTTGTACTTTCCTACAGGTAAATCTGCAACTTTTGCTTTTCCATTTTTATCTGTTGTTAATTCCTTTACTACTGTTCCAGCTTCATCTTGCACTTCGAAGACTACACCTTCTAATGCTTTTTGGCTGTCTTTATCTACTTTTATAATTTCTAATGAGCCTTTATCTAACTGCTCATTTTCTACTTTCAGTGATAAGACTTCTGTCATACCTTTTTTAATTTCGAATGATACTGGCTCTGTTAATTTTTTGTAACCTGGTAAGCTTTCCGTCTCTACTAATTTGTATTTTCCTACTGATAAGTCTGAGACATTCGCTTTTCCATCTTTATCTGTCGTTACTTTTTTTACCACTTTTCCTTTTTCATCTTGCACTTCGAAGACTACGCCTGCTAGTGCTTTTTGGCTGTCTTTATCTACTTTTGTAATTTCTAATGAGCCTTTGTCTAACTGCTCATTTTCTACTTTCAATGATAAAACTTCTGTCATACCTTTTTTAATTTCAAATGATACTGATTCTGTTAGTTTCTTGTAACCTGGTAAGCTTTTCGTCTCTACTAATTTGTACTTTCCTACTGATAGATCTGAAACGTTTGCTTTTCCATCTTTATCTGTTACTACTTTTCTTACCACTTTATCTTTCTCATCTTGGACTTCAAATTCGACACCCGCTAATACTGCGCCGCTTTCTTTATCCATTTTTGTAATTTCTACATTACCTTTGTCTACCATTGCATTTTCTACTGTTATTGGGAATATGCCGTCCCCTGTTACATTTACTTCGAACTCTTTTTCTTTTAATTGGTATCCTTCGGGCGCTTTCGTTTCTTTTAAAATATATTTTCCTGGTGCTAACGGTTTAGAAATTGCCTTACCGTCTTTATCTGTAATAATATGCTCAACTACTACACCGTCTTTTACTATATCAAACTCTGCATTTGCTAACGCTTTACCACCATTTTCCGAATCAATTTTCTTTAATTCAATTTGACCCTTTTGCATGGTATTTTTAATTTTAATTGTTTTTGTTTCTCCAGCTTGAAGCGTAACCTCTACCGGACTTGTTAATTTTTGATATCCCTCAGGTGCTACTTTTTCATAAACTTTATACGTCCCAGGAGTTAAAGTTTGAGGTGCTGAAAAACCTTTTTCGCCTGTTTTCAGTACTGCAACAACCTTATCCTCACTATCTCGAACTTCAAATTCGGCACCTGTTAACTCTTTAGTCGGATCCTCAGCATCTATTTTATGAATAGCTACTGTACCGTCTTTTGGAGGTTCAGGCGGCGTAACCGTTACTTCATTTGATGTTAATTTCTTATCATCAAAATGTAATTCTGCTTTATTAGGAATCTTCTTATCTACGTAAGAAGATAAGTCTGCATCAGCTTTAATTTTCGCCTTAATATTCAAGTTAATTATCTGGTCTTCATATGACTTATAGTCAAAACTCTCACCGAACGTAAATGTTACTTCACTTTTTTGTTTATCTATCTTTAGTGTTCCTTTAGAAGTAATATCTTGGCCATTTTGATCATACACTTTTGCCTCTAATACTTCTAATACATCTTCTAAATCATCACTAATTACCATAGATGTGTATTTAGGAGGATCGTTTGGTATATGTGTACCAACTTGATATTGAATAGGTTGATCCATTTGCGCTAACTGCTGATTCTCTACAAGCTTACCACTCTCATCAACTATATTCTTTTCAATACTAGGTGGATGATCGTCGCCTGAACCAGTTCCTCCCCCACCACTTACAAATACTTCTCCTACTTTTTCTTCAGTTTTAATATTTTTGCCTTCTAATTTCACTGTATTTTTATGAGGCTTTGCAGCAGGATTAGTAATCTTTGTTTTATATCTTAAAATATAACCTTTTGAACTGTCTGGAAATTCAATTGTAAATCCAGTTTTCGTTGCATTAATTTTAATTTTAGATAAATCTGCTGGCTTAATATTTGTTGGTGCATAGCCATCTTCAAATACAGCCTCTTCTAATACTAAGCTATCTGTAATTAATTCATGCCCAGATCCTAATGTGTCTGTTAATTTAAGATCTTGCATTTCTGTTCCAGTTGCATTTACATATACAAGCCAATCAGCAATGGATGGATCTTCTTGATTATAAGAACCCCATTTCAATAAATTATCTGTATTGGGCTGCGGCTGCGGTCTCTCTGTCGTATTACTTACACTTACTTCTTTATTTACGATTTGACCATCAACGTTAAATTCTAATGGAATTTCTTTGACACCATCATATGCTTCTAGCCCAAAGTAGAATTCTACGAATAAAGAACCTTTAACGTTATTCTTTCCTTCTACGTAATCACCCATAGTACATGTCAATAGACCTTTTTTCATCTCACATGTACCAACTGTTTTTCCTTCAGCATCTTTTAAAGGAAAACTCATATTCATAAGATCTTTTCTAAATTCTTTTGGCATATCAATTGTGAATTGATCTCCACTTTTTATTTTTTCTTTAGCTGACCACTTCACTTCTACTTTCATGCCATCTGAGGCTTGATATGGTTCAGACGTTGTACCATCAGTACGGGAAATATTAATCTCGTCCACTGGATTTTTTATCACAGCGGCTTGAATAACTGGAGCCCACACATTTAGCACTGAAAATAATACTAGAAAAACTAATGAAACCATCGAAATATGCCTCTTAGTACTTTTCATTTGCATAATTCCCTCCTATTTTTTATATTTATATAACAAAAAAAGACCGTCCGGTTGCATCAAAAATGTGCAACCAGACGATCTTAGTAACCAATATGTATTACCGTAGACTCTAAGCTTTGCGGCCTATCCTTTCGAATAGTGTGCTAAAAATATTTTTTATTCTTTTTTTGTTTCATTTTCCTCTTAAACCAAATATTACTATACCGTCTGGACGGTTATAATTCAATACTCTATGAAATTGTTCTATTTTTCTAATAAAAAAAAACAATTCACCAGTGCATTAAATAAGCAATGGTGAATTGTTTTACATTATATAGTTCGTATATTCTATTTATATGAATTAAAAATAAGAGCTTGAATCACTTTTTCTCTTAATTCGGGGCTTAGTCTTCCAACCCCTAAATATTCCGAATACCATAATCCATCTGCCGCTAATCTAATAATTGTGGCACAAACTGAATCTATCTCATCATTTTCTATTTTATTTTGCAGTTGCTGAAATGATTGTTTTAACGGTTCAAGTAATTCAGGCTTTAGCATTAATGCTGCCATCATACTACTACCCAGCTCTTCTACTCTTCCCTCATTACTTAATCTTTCCTCTACAAAAGAACGTACCCACCTTCCTTTCTTCTCTAAGTCTTCCGCAACTTTATTGTGAATAGCGTCTTGATACTCCTCCGTCCCTTTGAGTATCATGCCCTCTATTAAAGCTTCTTTAGTTGAAAAGTGATACAACAATCCACCTTTACTTATCCCCGCCTCTTTAGCTACCGCTTCTAAAGTTAACTTAGCAACCCCTTTACATTGCACAATTTGAGAAGCGGCTTCTAAAATCTTTTGCCGCGTTATACTTGTACTCATTCCTTTTTAAAACCCCATTTCTACTAAATTTATATAAATACGTACCTTATTTTCAATATCGCTGAGTAATAATAAATATTTTCTTTATACAACAAAAGCTTCCTCGCCTTTGAATTGTTCGTTGCTTCTTCTATTAAAAATTTCCATATCATTCAATATAATAACATTAAATACACAAAGTTGACTATACATCTATACTTTTATATTCATTGAAAATATATCCATAAACACGCAATGTACAAAAATTAATTATCCCTATATATCTATTCTATAATTTAAAGATGTTTATATTTTCATAAAAATAAAGTGAAATTTTATAAGGATGATTCCATTGAAAAAATTTTCTCTTAGTTATTTAATATGCTTACTGGTTTTTTCTATCATTGTGAACGTTTTACAGTATACACTAGTTCCAAATTATACTGACTCCTGGGGACCGATTTAAGTATCTATTATTATGTTTTCAATTCTTGGAAGCATCCCTGTTCTTATCGGTTGTTTATTTGGTGAATTTTGTTATAGAAAAATAAAAAGGAGTCACGAATTAAAGATCGGAATTCCTTTTTTTATATTGTTAGGTATTTCTTACAATCATTTATTCTTTATGTGGTTTAACGACAGAGATTTTTTATCCTTTTATTTAGAAGCTTTTCTAGATACTGGCCTTCCTATTACTGTATCATCTTTACTGTTTTATCTTGTAAGACGGCGTTAATTCTTTCATCATTGCATAAAAAAATGTTATTACTCCTGATAAATTGAGTAATAACATTTTACTTACTAAATTTGCTTCCAACTAGCATCCTTCACATCTTCACTAGTCGGTTTTCTAACTGATTTCACAAAGCATTCCTCACAAGCACCAAATGCAATGAAATTTCTCTGTGCTTGCCTTAACGAAACTTCATTTGCCCGCCTTCAAAGTCAGGATCATTAAACTGAACCTCATCATCTTCCCAATAACATATATTACAAATTTCATATGTATCTGGTGGTTCTTCTTCTATCTGTGCCCTATATTCTTTAGGGGATAGGTGGTTATTAGAAAGTAGTGTCTTCTTTTTTATAATATCCTTTTGAAATCTCTTCATAAAATGCAGCTGATGTCGTGTAGAAATAAGGTACTAACCATAAGAAACCGATTCCTAAAGTAAGAATACTTAAAATGAACCAACCTAAGAAACTTAAGCATAGTAAAAAGTAATCCATTTTATGTCTATTCATCATACGACGGCTTTCAGTAATCGCTTGATTCGCTGTATATTCTGGATGATCATTCAAAATAAAATATGTCATAGAATAAGAAAATGATTTAATAATACCTGGAATAATAAGAAGTAATGTCCATAGAACCAAGTACACATTCATTAGTAAATATGTTAAAAACGATTTCATAAACTTACTTCCATCGTTAAACCATCTAAATATATGACCAATACGAGCATTAGTCCCGCGAATTACATTTAAAACAAAATAAGAAGCACCTACTGTTAACGGGCCGATAATAAACATTGCAATAATAGTTACTGTAAGTGACTCATTTGCTTCTTCCCACCCCCAAAATATCGAGAAAATACCTGTAGTTAGAATTTCAACAGCTCCAATAAGGATTCCGACTAATAAGGTTGCCCCTACCGCTAATCCCCATTTTCCTTTTAATGCATCAAGTGATTCTCTTTTTAACTGACTTATCATATATAGCCTCCTAATACTTTTTCTATATTAGTATACCATTTATATCAAAAATTCCACAGATTTCCCTGAAATAGAAACGTGCTACCTTTTTTGGTATGTATTGATATATGTGCGCTGTAGCTTTACTAATATATGAATGAAGTCACTCATTTTCCTATAATAAAAAAGCCTGCCTTTCATAATAGGCAAGCTTTTTCAAGTTAATTCTCACTCATTCTCTTCTTATACCAATCCTGCATTCTCTCCGCATCTGCTACTCTCGTATGCTCTAGTTTATAATTGGATGATGCGTTAGAGAACTTATACGTACATAAATCCGCTCGGCGCTGGAAATATGATTGTGTTTTTTCCATTGATTGGACATGTCTTCTTCTAACAAGTCCTGTATATTTTCCGACGCTGCGATATACAAGCGTAATTTGCTCTCCGTTTACACTGTAACCATTTGTTTTAAATGTTGCGTATCCAAGTGTAAAGATGAGGATTGCGAGCGGAATCAATGCCCACATGATGAAGTGCTTTTCAAAGTATATACTTATTCCAATAAGTGGGATTGCTAGCATTGCGAAGAATATAAAACTATCAATTAAGTAACGACGTAATGCTACTTTTGGTAATGAAATAATGTTTGTATTCAGTTCGTATGGTAATTGTAAATGTGCAAGTAACTGTTGTACGCGATCTTTTCGAATGATAGGATGCAGTGTAACTTTTTCTTTTTCGTCACCCATTCCCTTACTTTGAATGACTTCTACTTGCACAGCACAATAACCGAATGGCTGACGCAAAATACTTTCTTTTATCGTAATACCTTGAATACGATGTAACTTTAGTACGAGTTCTTTTTTCTCAAGTAATCCTTGCGAAATGCGGACCTCATCATTTCTTCGATTTACTGTGAAGTTACCATGTTTTAACGCGTAACCAATTGTCGATATAATCCATGAAAGGACGATCAAAATGGCTACCATGAAAATCCAGCCATATACATCATGTTCCATTACATACGACTTTACGCCATTCTCTATCCATTTCGGAATGTACTCATCTACTTGGTGATACACGAAAAAGATTAATGAGAATAACAATCCAAACTGACCAGATGTAACAGAGGCTAGTAAAATCTCTTTCCAAGTCAATTTATACTCTGTCGATTGTTTTTCCTCTGTAACGATTTCTTTTTCTACTACTTCTGATGTTTCTTCTGCTTTCACTTCTAGATTTGGCTCATTTAGCATTGCAATAAGCTCTGTTGCTTCTTCTACTGTAATTCCAGCTAAGCTTACTTCTGCATCATCGCCCCCGCCAGCTGTTTCGATTTGAATTTTCTTTAAGCCAAGCATTTGATATAACACGTTAGAACTTGTATTAATCGTTTGAACACGTTCTTTATTTAAATAGCTCTCCTTCTTCACAAAGAGCCCTTGTTTCACATGTAATACGTTATTTTCAACCCAATATGTTGTGTAATACCATTTTTCAAACGCTGAAAAGACGGTGAGTAAACCGAATGCAGCGGGAATTAAATACCAAAAAGGGAATTTTCCGTTTAAGCTAAACATGAAAATAATGAGTGGTATAAAGTCTGTTATTTTTAATTCTAATAACATCGTGATTGGATGCTGCCTCTTATACATCCTCATCACTCACTTTCGCTAATTCTGCGATTTTCGTTTTCAACATTTCTGCTTCATACATCGTTAAGCCTGGGATGCTGTGTGAAGTTGCAGCTGTTGAAATGTGTAATTGTGCTAATCCATATTTTCTCATAATCGGTCCTTGTTCAATCGTCACGTGCTGTACACGAATCATCGGTACTAATACGCGCTTTACGACGAAAAGACCGTGCTGAATTTCAAGTTCTTCTTCATTTAGTTGGTAGCTGTAATAACGTTGACGTAGTTTCGGGAATAAGAAGTACGAAAATGGTGCGAACACAACTGTTAGCCCAATCATCACATACAAAATCCACGCCCACCAATCAAACTTTATCATGAGGAAAAGGTAAGCTAAAATGACAAGAATACCAATCCCTTCTTCTATTACAGCCCGAACTTTCCACACCTTGACCATGTCAGGGTGAATTTCATTTTTCAATGGATCCATGTAACCACTCCAAATCTAGTAATCTAATATACGAATACTCTCAATCTATATTTTACATAACTTTACATAAAATTGAAATTTAATCTTCTTTCTTCTCAGGAATAAAATATCCGAACCAAAGTAGCCAAATGAAGCCAATTAACTTCATCCAACTTCCATCCGCTTGAAAAGCTTCAATCATACCTGGTATTTTATAAATCCCAATAAATCCAAGAAAACCGAGCCACCAGTTTTTTTGCATTTTCATTTTTATTCCTCCTTCATTACGTTTTTCACATTTTGAATCCAAATTTCTTTATACTTTAACTGGAATCCCATCAGCATGTAATTACTCATATTATCGATTACGAGCGCTAACGTATGAGCATTTTCTTCCGTTGCATGTTGTGACACAACGTCAAGTTCTACACCTTTCTTCAATAAATCGTGGAAACCATTTAAAAACTCTTCTTGTATTTCAAATAAGCGTTTCTGATACTTTTCATTCCGCGCCGCAGTTACGATAAATTCATTTATAACGCGCAGTATTCCTTCTTGTCCTTCATACTCAGAGAGCATATGTAAACCATCGGCAATTAATTTTTCTGTAAAGTTTTCTTTCGTATATTGTTCTTTATTGAAATAACTCACGAAATGATACCCAGAAAAAATTTCTTCAAATAAAAAATCAACTAACGCTTCTTTAGAAGAAAAATGATAATAAATAGCCGGTTTTGAAATACCTACCTCTTTCGCGATCATGGAAAGGCTCATTTTCTCAATGCCGTGCTCTGCCATGAGTTTAAATGATGCCTCTACAATGTTTTGCGATGTTTGTAAATTCTTTGTCATACTGTACCTCACTTGTTTTTACTTACCGGTCGGTAAGTAAATTATAAGATAGATATTACCTATTTACCACTAAAACGTTATCAACTCACTAAATATACAATTCATACTAAAAAGGAGTGTCACATAGTTAGTACTTCAACTTATGAGACAACTCCTATTTCTCTAGAACTTTACTTAATTAACCCTTTATACTTATATAAGATATCCAATGGATGCTCTCCCCTAGCATTTCCAAATGCTCCAATCCATCCAGCTAATTCACTTTGATGTAATTCTCTTAAATGATCTAAACACACATTATACTTAACATTCAATGATTGTTGTTCATTAAATACAGTTGATTTTTTAATGATACTCTGTCTATATTCGGATAAATTTTTATGTCTTAGTAATCTTGTCATAACTGTTTCATAAAAAATCCAAGGAGACTCTGTTTTATGGACTATATCTTTAGTACTAAGAGCATTAGGAGTATTAAGAAAAATTACACATTCAGCTTCATCCATCATCATTGTAAGAGCTGTTGATAGCATCATATGTACATGACTAGTTGAATAATTCCTTTTATTATAGTCATACATTTTTTTATCCTCACTCAAACAGTACTTTTCATCGATTTGCTTAAGGAGTTCTAGAGAATATCCCCATACACAAGAATCTATAAATACACTTAAACCAAATTTTTCATGTAACCAACCGGCTAATCCCTTTGCTATATTGGCATCTTTATGAGAATGTGAGATAAAAATATCTGACTTAATTTGAGGAAACCACATTGATTGCAAACTTTCCCCATCTATATTCCCCTCTTCATCAATATGATTCTCTAATTCTCTTATAAAATTTTGTTTAGCATCATTAAATACTTTATCACCAATTTGTTGATAGTCTTGAAATTGATTTTCAGTTATTAAATTAAAACCAGCAAACAATAACTACACACCCTTTTTATCTTCTTTATAATTAAAGCAATATTAATATTAGAGAAACCATTTATCTTAATATTAACCTACCCAATTTGCAAAATTTTTATATCCATCATTCTCTATCCAATCATAAACTGGATAAATAGAAGATAATCTAAAAATTTGTCCTCTTTGAGATTCAGGTGCTATCTTACTTATCTTGTAAGGAGCTAAATCTTTATACTCTACCCATTTACCATTTATAGTCTCATAGAACTGTATTTTATTTCCTTCATCACTGTATTTATATCCCAAATAATAAAAAGGATTAGGAGCTTTGCTTTTTACAGTGCCATTTTTATCTTTAAACCCATTTATATGGATACCTAAAATTTTATTTCCTTTTTCTATACTTCTAATAATTTCATACCTTACCCATCTTCTATTAAAAGTTTGGGATCCAATTAAGACACAAGTAACAGATGTATTATCAAGTCCACCATTTATTAATCTCTTAATAGCCAGATCACTTGTTTTCTTAGCATCCTCCCAAAGTGACGCATCGAAAAATCCCGCATCGCTTTGGTTAAGTTTCGTTACCCAATGGTTTCTTACCACATTAACCCTAAAATCAATTACATCTTGATAATGAAAACTAAAAAAAACTCTCTTTGCCATTACTTTAATCCCCCTTTAGCCTAATATACAATCAATTAGATATTATTTTTACAAAGTCAAGTATCTTCACTATCAACTCGTCTATAGTTAATTTTTCATCATTTAATTCCTTAAACATCTCTTTAAGTTTATTATCCGCATTTGGGTAATATCTATCAAAATTCTTATTTACTTCATCCCATAACTCTTTTGCAACATACCCAGTAGCTCCAACAGGAACAAGGTGATTATTTTGTTGTCGGGAAATATTAAATTCAGATTGAACTCCACCTGCTCTAACTAATTTACCAGCTTCCTCTTTGTTACCATAAATAAAAATGCTTATACCTGTTCTTGCAATCATATCTTTTCTATATTTCTCCCATTGTACCTTCCCTTTTTCACCTTGTGGAAACGGTCTTAAGATAAGTCGCTCATCATCTATCGTTCCTTGATTCATATATAGTTCTTCAAGGGCTCCACTTATAACACAGCTACCTACACCCCAACCAAAACCAGAAACTATATTGAAGTCATTTTTAATTAATTCCTTACTTAATTTATGAATAAAATATTCTCCTTGATTTTTATCCAAATTGTTATATTCTACAGCACTACCTGATAAAAATACATTTTTTCGTTTTATATTCTTTTCAATACAATACAATATTTCAGTAATTTCATCATAGCTATCTAAGAGTACTGCCTTTATATTAAAACGTGATAAATCATTAATAAATAATACTTGTTTTCTTGCTCTATATTCGAAATCTGCATCCAATTCATCTTGTTTTCTTTCTACTTTTTTTATTAAACAATAATGCCTCCTTTGATCTTGTTTATACGTCCCCCTAACGCGACTTAATATGTAATCTAAATTAGGATCTGTAAAACTAAAGCCAATAAATAAAAATGTTTTTGAAACTAAATCCCCACTTAATGCGGTGATATATGGTTCCATTTTTCTAAAATAAGATTCATAATCATCTTTTATTAATATTGCATCTGAAGGATGTTCGACATCCCCATGCATTTTATATACAACCGCATCCCTTTTCACCTTTGTAGTAGATAGATGATTCACTGTATACTTAACATCAGCAACTTTATTCTCTCTCTCCAATGCATTTTCAATTAATCTATCATAATTAGTGGTCCAATAAGTTTTAATTGGTAATCTAGATAGTATTTTATGATTTTCTGTTACTTCTACTTTTTTAGAGAATCCATTTAAGATAATCTGATTAATACTATTTCTGTTCCCTTGGTTTTCATTACAATAATATTGAGAGAGCCCCACTAAGTCTGTTTCTTTACTGATATCCAGGCCGATTTCTTTAGCCATCGGTTCTAATAAACTTGACCAATCAACAAAACCCGCAGGTATGGATAATCCTGCCCCGGCAAAAATTGCAGCATTATCTTCCATCACTTCTTTTGTAAAATGCTCAATAAATACTTCTTTATTCATCAATATCCCCCTTAATTTACACTTATTATTCTTAAATTAAATTATATCAATACAATCTTAACCGAGCAAATTATTACTTATATAGAAAATTATTGTTTTTTTCTATCGTAATTAAAACCAAACGATATACATATTTTAAACACATACACCCTTTATTAAGACCAAAAAACCAGAAGCTATTAAGCTTCTGGTTTTTGCAGCAATCGCATACGATAACAATTCATCGTCACTTCTCCGAGCCTTTGCAGTAATTGATAGTTCGCATATGCGCCGACCGGGGCACCGATTATTGGTACGAGCTGAAGCATTTTTGCTAAATCGATATAGTCTCGGTACTCTGTTTGGAACTTTTCCCAGTCCATATGATTTTCTTCTTCTGTATCCCACGTTTCGATTGCTTTCCATATTTCTTTTCGGTGATCGTCACTTGAAAAAGCAAGTTGGAAAACGTGAAGGATAAAAAGGCGCTCTTCTTTATCGCTCGTATCAAATCCGTACAACGTTGCGGCATCGAATAAAAATTTAATTTTAATGCCGAGTAAAAGCGGAAAATCAGCAAGGCCAAGGAGAATACCGCCAGCTCCCGTCCCTGCTCCTTCTGCCGCTGCTATTTTTTTGTACTCATCCATTTTTTTACGTACTTCGTCGTCTCTTCTTTGCAATGACCAGTTCGTCTCTTTTAATTTCGGCTTTATAAAGTTTGATCCAGCACTAATCGTTTGCACCATCATCCGAATCGTTTCCGTTAATACTTTTTGCACTTTCGCCGGAATAAGCTGTTGCACTTTCGTCTGCACTTTCTTAGAGAACCGTGTCATCATAGAAGAATCTTTCATGAATGTAGCTTTCCACTGCTCCAATTCTTTTATAACCTTCTCTTCGTATGTAATCATAGGTTCATTCCCTTCAATTTAAACGCTCAATACGTTTCGCCCCGTATTGATAAACGAAACCGATACTAAATACTATGCTTACGACTAGTAAAATTCCCGTCATCATGAAATCTTTCGTCGCAAGGGCGAATATAACTGTAAATACAACGCTGCCGGTAATAAGGATCGCATTTAATAAGACAAGAAAATCTTTCTTCTTCTCTTCTCCCCCTACCGGATACAAATCAAGCCAAATCTTCATGCGGTGATGTTTCCATAAAGTTAATAGCTGATAACCGATTAAGTATAGGAAAATAAGGCTTACGATAAATCGTCCATATAAAAACGGAATGAAGTAAAGAATAACTCCTCCAAGAGCGAGCAAACGCACATATAAACCGAAATAGTTACCAGATCGTAAAAACGTTCTCGTATATAAGTATAAATATGTACGCTTCTCACCAATCATCGAAAGAATGAAATCAAGCCATTTTCTACGTGCTACTCTTTCTTTTAATGCTGGTACATCAACGAACATGTTCGCGATGCGGTACAGCAGCATCATCTTCTTACCTTCTTCAGAAATTAAGTACTCCCAGTTTAGCGGCTTTCCCTTCACCATTTGATGCAGTACTACAAGGTATAACACCATGAGAAGGACGATTCCGCCAACAAAAATAACGGAAGTACGCTCTACAAGGAAGTACACAAATAAACCGTTTAAAATAAAACGAATGAACCAATCAGCTCTTTGTATATTTTGATCTGTTAAAAATGATTTTTCCCACGCCACGAATAAGTTCCACGCTTTTACAATGACAAACGCGAGTACAATCCATATGTAAGCCGCTCCTGTTTGCTTCATTTGCTGGAAGTATAACGGGGCAAGCGCTGCCGCTACGATTGCGATTATGTATAACTGAATCATAAACGTAAAGAGAAATGCCTTTGTAAAGTACGGTTTTAACTTTTCTTCAACTGGCAGCAAGTAAACGAGATCTGCTTCTTTTAATAACGTTTGAATAGATCCGGCCGTTAATACGAGTCCGAGCAACACTGCCATAACGAGCGCTGTCGGAAATGAAGGTGTTAACGTTTGTAACCATTGCTGATAATAATACGCTCCTGCGCCGATGATAAATACGAAAATAAATTTCAAATGATCATTAAATACGTATTTACTATATGTACGAACTTCTTTTAGAAAGTGACGAAATCGTTCTTTCCATAATGCTGTGCTATTCATAATCTTCTTCCTTCGTTAATGCAATATAAATATCATCTAACGTTGCACCTGGCATATTAAACTGTGATTGCAGTTCAGATAATGTTCCCTTCGCTCTTACTTCGCCTTGATGCAAAATAATAAACGAATCACAATAACGCTCTGCCGTCGCTAAAATATGTGTACTCATTAAAATACCTGCACCGCTCTTTTTCATTTGATCCATCATTTGAAGGAGTGATTGAATCGCTAACGGATCAAGCCCAACGAAAGGTTCGTCCACAATGTAAAGAGATGGTTCTACTAAAAAGGCACTCATAATCATTACTTTTTGTTTCATCCCTTTTGAGAAATGAGATGGAAACCATTTTAAACGATTTTTCATGCGAAATTCTTGTAATAGTTGTCCTACACGTTCTTCATATTGTTGTTCATCGACACCGTACGCCATCGCTGTTAATTTCAAATGTTCTTCTAGCGTTAGCTCGTCATATAATACTGGTGTTTCTGGGATGAACGAAAAACTAGAACGGTACGCTGTCATATCATCACGAATTGTTTTCCCGTTAATTGTGACAGTTCCTTTTTTCGGTTCCATTAAACCGATAATATGTTTAATTGTCGTACTCTTCCCGGCTCCATTTAAACCGATTAAGCCGACAAGTTCGCCTTTATTCACAGAGAACGAAACATCTTTTAGTACAGGTCGTTTCGTATATCCTCCTGTAACATTTTCTACACGCAATAACTCGCTCATACGACACCACTTTCTTCATTAGTATTCATTCTATATTCATCTTACCAAAAATAGCGCTGTACTACATAGTATCGATGCCCTCAAAAAAAATTTAAATTTGTTAGCATATATTTTTACGAAAGCGGACATCATAATTAGTGAAGAAGGAACACATTGAAAAAGCAACCACCAATTGATGAGTACAACAACATAGTGAAGTCATCATGAAATGGGGTGTCCATGTTGGACAAAGAAATTTACACATAACCAGATCATTTGTTTCATTTTCGAAACGGGGTGTCTCCGAAAGAGCATATACTGTTTTAAAAAATAAACAATTTCCTTTTATAAAGATTGCAATTCATTTCACTTGAAAATGGGGTGTCTACGGCAGAAACTTTAGCCGATTTACCGTGCATTTCTTAAATAAATGAGGTGTCTGCGAAACGTAAATTACGATAATGCTTTTTCAATCCCTCTTCAGAAAACAGGAAGCTGAGTCAGCTTCCTGTTTTTCGTGTTTGTTCTCTTATGTAATTATGGTAAAATACGGCTAAGGATATTTGAAAGGATGAGATCGATGAATCATACAGCAGATAATTGTATTTTTTGCAAAATCATTGACGGGCAAATCCCTTGCTCAAAAGTATACGAAGATGAACATGTGCTTGCATTTTTAGATATTAGTCAAGTAACAAAAGGACATACTCTTGTTATTCCGAAAGTTCACAAACAAGACATATTTGCGTTAACGCCAGAAATCGCATCACACATTTTTTCTGTCGTTCCGAAAATCGCAAATGCGATTAAAGCAGAGTTTAATCCAGTTGGCTTTAACCTACTTAACAATAACGGTGAAAAAGCTGGACAAACTGTGTTCCACTTCCACCTTCATTTAATTCCACGCTACGGTGAAAACGATGGTTTCGGTGCTGTTTGGAAATCACATCAAAATGAATACACAATGGAAAATTTACAAAACATCGCAAGTACAATTGCAAATAGTGTGGAATAGTGACACTATAATAAGAAGTAATACATAACAAGCCACTTTTCTAAAGTCATTACATATTGCACGGCTTGTTTCTCCACTCAAGATGCCGGGGACTGTGTACTTTTCTTCCCCTTATCTTAAAGATATGCATATTTTTTCACATCATGAATACGAACAAAAAATAAGGAGGTTTCCTTTTATGTCAAAAGCTAAATCCTTTATTACAGGTGTCATTTGCGGCGGAGCAGTTGCTGGATTAGCCGTTCTTTTCTCTACTCCTTCTTCTGGTAAAGCTATGCGCGGTAAGCTGAAAGAAAAAGGAACTGATATTAAAAAGACTTTAGCTGATATTACAGCTGATACAAAATTATTAAAACGTCAAATCGTTGAAACTGCTTCAGAAGGTAAAGAAGTGTTTCAAGAATTAAAAGAGGATATGCAAGACACGCTTTCTAACTGGAAGCAAGATATTTCTCAAAACAAACGACATATTGAGCAAGAAATTTTGGACATTCAAAAATCAATTGAGAAACTACAAGAAGCTGTTCCGGAAAAAGCGTAAACAAATTCCTGCTTAGTTTTTTGCATATAACAAATATTTTTTATATAAATTGACCTTAACACGGCATATCACACAGATATGCCGTGTTTTTATGCATTTACAATATATGTTATCACTTAACATGTAAGGACAACACATGTATTCACGACTCATAAAACGCTTCCATAGTTATGCATGATTTGTATAGAATGTCATTTTTCCGAAAAATTTTCACAATTCTCACAAAAAGACTTTATTAATTTTTACTTTACTGGCATAATAGATAGTAATGAAAAAGAATGTTAAAGTGGGTGAGTAAATGAAAAGTGGAGAAAAAGATTACTCGGTAAAAGAAGCGATGATTTTCAGCCAACGCATTGCTCAATTATCGAAAGCGTTATGGAAATGTGTAGAGAAAGATTGGCAACAGTGGATTAAGCCTTACGATTTAAACATTAATGAGCATCATATTTTATCAATCGCTTATCATTTAAAAGGGGCTTCTATTTCTGAGATTGCTAAGTTTGGAGTTATGCACGTATCAACGGCGTTTAACTTCTCGAAAAAGCTGGAAGAACGCGGCTATCTTGTATTCTCAAAAAAAGAAGATGATAAACGAAATACGTACATTGAGATTACAGACAAAGGGGAAGAATTACTACTTCGCTTAATGGAGGAGTATGATCCTGAAAATAACTCTGTATTTAATGGGGCTCTTGCACTTCGTAATTTCTATGGTAAGTTCCCAGAAAATATCGAACTTATCGCTATCTTGCGCAACATTTACGGACAAGACTTCATCGATATTTTTGAGAAATCATTAGAGAATATTGAGGAGAATTTTACGGAATCCGATCAGAAGTTAGTTAAGAAGTAATCTATTTATTTTTTCGCAATCATGCTTAAGAATTCATTCATAAGCGGCTTAAATAAACCTTGTTTTGCTAGCGCTTCCGCAGTTTCGTGTACTTCGAGCTGATGTGGAAGCGCTTTTTCAAATTGATCTAACAGCGCATCGAACAAAAGAAGACCTTCTGCTTTCTCCACTACATATTGCTCGTTCAGTATTTCACAAAGATGTAGTATACGTTCAATATCTTTTTTGCGGGCTTTTTTCTTTATGATCAAAGAATAAAATGGACACTTTTCTTCATCAATCATTTTAAATAGTAGGTCTACGTAGTATTCAGCTTGTTCTAATCTTCTAACAACGTCCATTTTCTCCCTCTCTTTCTAACACAAAGTCTTCTATTTCTGAATTTTATAACACGAACAAAATATCGTATGATACAATATATAAAGTATATGTATTTTACCAAAAGGAGGTCTCGCCTCATGACACTTATAACAGTTGTTTTTGTCGCATTCGCACTTCTTGTTATATTTTACACGAATTTCATGACACATACACTGTGTGAACGAAAACAAATAGCTGCGAGCCGCCAACCCAGTGTCTTTCGGGTTATTAATGTATGTATAACAATTTTATTAATTTCTAGTTATATAGAAATTATATTTCATGGAAAGTGAGGAAGGAAGCCCCTTCCTCACTTTTTTCCTCTATAAGCAAATTATACCTACTATAACCAATAAAATAAACAGTACAAGTAATAAAATAAGTTGAGAATTCATCCCCATCCCCTCCTCTTTTCTATATATGCGGCATGCGCCCAATAGGCTACACCTTCAAAATCTGACACGCACTGGTTAATTTTTCTTTATCAATATGAAATTGAGTCGAAATATGATATATTAAATTTTGTACATATTGCTTATACTATGAAATAAATGACACGCATCTTAACTTTATCCTCAGCCTCGGTAAGCCCTGTTAAGCGCGCTTTACCAACGTAAAAAGCAAAAGTATCAGTGAGACTTAATCGGGCTCTTATGAACTAAAATTCATTGGTGTAGGATAAATTAAAAATACATAATAGTAGGAGTGTTTATTGAATGAAGAAAGCTATGCTTGCCTTAGCCGCAACAAGTGTAATCGCATTATCAGCATGTGGAACAGGATCATCATCAGACAAAATCGTTACATCTAAAGCTGGTGACATTACAAAAGACGAGTTCTACAATCAAATGAAGACACAAGCTGGTAAACAAGTACTAAACAACATGGTTATGGAAAAAGTACTTATTAAAAACTACAAAGTTGAAGACAAAGAAGTAGACAAAAAGTTCGATGAAATGAAAAAACAATACGGTGATCAATTCGATACACTATTAAAACAACAAGGTATTAAAGAAGAAACGTTAAAAACTGGTGTGCGTGCTCAATTAGCGCAAGAAAAAGCTATCGAGAAAACAATCACTGATAAAGAATTAAAAGATAACTACAAGCCTGAAATTAAAGCAAGCCACATTCTTGTAAAAGATGAAGCGACTGCGAAAAAGGTTAAAGAAGAACTTGGACAAGGTAAATCTTTCGAAGAGTTAGCAAAACAATACTCTGAAGATACTGGTTCAAAAGAAAAAGGTGGCGACTTAGGATTCTTCGGCGCTGGTAAAATGGTTAAAGAATTCGAAGATGCTGCTTATAAACTGAAAAAAGATGAAGTAAGCGAGCCTGTGAAATCACAATTCGGTTACCACATCATTAAAGTAACAGACATTAAAGAACCAGAAAAATCTTTCGAACAATCAAAAGCTGACATCAAAAAAGAAATCGTTCAGAAGAAAGCACAAGACGGCGAATTCATGAACGATCTTATGATGAAAGAAATCAAAAAAGCTGACGTAAAAGTTGACGATAAAGATTTAAAAGATCTTTTCAAAGAGCAAAAAGCTGACGCTAAGAAAGACGAAAAGAAATAATGAAAAGCTCGGGATTAGCCCGAGCTTTTTTTGTTTGCCCTCTTCTCTCGATACATTGCGTCTAGATTCGGTACATGAAATTATGTAGTTGGTTTTCGTGAATCTAAATTATATCGGCGATTTTTCAATTATATCGACCGTAACTCTAATTATATCGGCGATTTTCGAAATATATCGACCGTAACTCCAATTATATCAACGATTTTCGAAATATATCGACTTATCGACAAAAACTGACAATGATCGCGATCCCCTCTTCAAGAAAAACAAAAAACCTCGATTCCGCCACACGGAACCAAGGTTTATCTTATTATCATTGATTAAATTAAAAAACTATGGTAAATTAGTACAGAAACACGTTTCCAAAAAATATACAGAACGTATTTATCCGTATCTTAATTTTACACCAAAACACATCTTCAGTCAACCTCTATTTTTCACTTTTAAAGGAGTGCTTACGTATGAACAAAAAACTTGATTTAGAGCAAAAACGATTGGATACCGTAATTGAAACGATTACGGAGCAAATTGATAAACTGGAAAACGAAACTGGCAGACGCCGGGCGGAAGTAATCCATATTCGTAAACACTTTTGGGATGACGTGAAAGTTAATACTGATACTTTTGATGATTATCTTGAAACAGTTATCAACTTAAGACAACAAGCTCAGTCACTAGCTGTCACACAAATTACCCATAAGCACACCTTTAATCGACTTGCCGCATTAAGACGCATGCATAAAGCACCTTACTTTGGGCGAATTGATTTCAAAGAAGAAGGAGAATCTGCTGCGGAGAAAATTTATATCGGCGTGGCTACACTTACTGATGCAAGCGGAGAAAACTTTCTTATATATGACTGGCGCGCACCTATTTCGAGTGTGTACTACGATTATCCACCAGGACCAGCTGAATACAGTACACCAGGCGGCGTAATCCACGGTAATGTGGAGAAAAAATTACAATACATTATTCAAAATGGCGAGATTGATTCTATGTTCGATACGAGCCTTACAATTGGCGATGAAATCTTGCAACAAGCGCTCGGAAAAGGTACGAACAAACATATGCAAAGCATCGTTGCTACAATTCAGCGCGAGCAAAATGAAATTATCCGTCACGATGAAGGCCGACTCCTTATCGTGCAAGGAGCTGCTGGTAGTGGTAAAACGTCAGCTGCCCTGCAACGAATCGCCTACTTACTATATAAATATCGCGAATGGTTAAAAGCTGATCAAATTATTCTCTTCTCCCCTAACTCTATGTTTAACAGCTACGTATCTAACGTACTACCTGAACTTGGTGAAGAAAATATGCAGCAAGTTACATTCCAAGAATATTTAAACCATAGACTCAGTAAGGCATTTGACGTTGAAGATCCTTATGAGCAATTAGAATATATGTTAACTGAAACGAATAGCCCTACCTATAAAACGAGAAATGCGAGCATTCGATTTAAAGCATCTACTCAATTTTTCGAGATGATTCGAGCATATAGACAATCTCTTGAATCTTCAGGCATGCTATTTAGAGGAATGAAATTTAGAGGAAAGTTAATTGCTTCTGCTAAAGAAATTACAGAGCAGTTTTACAACACTGACTCCTCCCTCCGCTTCCATAATCGAATTGAAAAGTTAACAGATTGGCTAAATAAACAAATAGATGCAATTGAAAAAACAGAACTGAAAAAGCCTTGGGTAGAAGAGGAAATTGAATTACTTAGTAAAGATGAATACCAAAAGGCTTATAAATATTTACAGAAAAAAGGCGAGTTTGAAGACAACTCCTTTAATGATTATGAGAAAGAAACGAAAGTACTTGGACGTATGATTGTCCGTAAAAAATTGAAGCCGCTTCGTAAAGGCGTTCAAACATTGCGCTTCATCAATTTCACAGGCATATATAAACAACTCTTCACAGATGCATCATGGGTTACTGGGGAAAAACCGAAAGAGTGGGATGACATTTGCTCATTAACAGTAAACATGCTCGATGAAGGAAAGTTATATTACGAGGATGCGACTCCATTTTTACTTTTAAAAGAATTAATTGAAGGCTTCCAAACGAATAGATCGATTAAACACGTACTCGTAGACGAAGCACAAGATTATTCACCGTTTCAATTCGAGTTTTTAAAACGTCTCTTCCCTGCTGCAAGAATGACTGTACTCGGGGACTTTAACCAAGCGATATTTGCCCATGCGAGTGAAGCAGTGAATTTCAATACACTTACTAGCTTATACGGACCAGATGAAACGAACGGTATCAACTTAACTCGTAGCTATCGCTCAACAAAACCGATTATTGAATTTACACGTGCTCTCGTACCGGAAGGAGAGAACATTCACGCCTTTGAACGTGACGGTGAGAAACCTACAGTGACGAAAGTATCGAATGAGAGCGAACTGCACGAACATATTACTGCCAAAGTTGCTGAACTACAAAAACAACAGCACAATACGATCGCAATTATATGTAAATCTGCAGCTGAAAGCGCCTCTGCCTACGAAGCACTTAGTCATATCGAGAATATTAAACTTGTGAAAAGTAACTCAGCCGAGTATGAGCAAGGCATTGTCGTGATCCCTGCTTACTTAGCAAAAGGTATCGAATTTGATGCGGTTATTATTTACGATGCTTCTAAAGATGTATACAGTGATGAGAGCGTTCGTAGATTGTTCTACACTGCTTGCACACGCGCGATGCATGAGTTGCAGCTATATAGCGTTGGCGAGGTTAGTCCTTTTGTACTTGGGGCTAATTCGGAAAGTTTTGAAGTTATTACACCTTGATAATTTGAAATGAACCTAAAGAATGGCACATGAAAAAACACCTCCTGAATCCGTATACTAAGTATGCAAATTCAGTGGAGGTGTTTTTCTATCATTTATACTTGTAAAATGCTTTCTATTTCTTCTAAATGTAAATTTGTAAACTTTGCAATATCTTCGATTGGCATTCCATTTTTATGCATTCCACGAATTAATTGAATCTTACCTTCTTCAATCCCCTCTTTCTTTCCTTCATTACGAGCATGAGCAAACTTTGCGGCTTCATCCATCAAAGCTTTCTCTCTTGCTTCATATGCTTGTCGAAAAGAAGAATCTTGACTCATACGCTCCCATTTATTCATCGCTTTTTGTAAAATCGGGTCTTGGTTCATCGCAATGTCCTCCAATGTTTGGGTTAGTTGTTCATCCTCGTTTGCCGGAAGTAATAATAACCAACGAACAAACAAATCTTCCCAGGGATTTACTTGTTCATTCCGCCACTGTTGCATAAGTTTCGTAATCTCTACGATATGAACTTCGATATCACTACTCAATATTTTATGTTGTTGTCGATTCCATAAGACTCCTGTTGTATAGAATGCCTCGTATTCAGGAAACATAACGAAATTTAACAAATTGATTGTAATTGTTTTATGAAGAGAGCTGTATGACATTCCTTTTTGAAGCTGAGATGTGTATAACCTTCCCCAATAATATAAACTGCGTTTAATCATATCATGATTACTATTGAGTTGTATTTCTACGTTGACTTTTGTTCCTGTGTCTAATGTAGCTGAAATATCTAAAATAGATAACTTATCTTCTTCATGTTCCCTGTGTAAATGTGGATCTACTAATTGTAATGAAACAATGGGTGATTCTAAAGAATCCTGTAACATCGCATTTAAAAAAGCACTTAAAATATCTTCATTTCCACTTGTGCCAAATAGTTGTTTAAACGCAAAATCAATACGTAAATTTACTAATTGTTGGCTGGACATGAGTTTTTCTCTCCCCATCTCATAAGAGGCTTTTCTTTTATTGTACATAAAATAGTGATACGCATGCAAACGAGCACTTACTTAAAAGACTTAAAACGCCCTGTATTTGCAGGTTATAACATCACTTCTCATGATGCAGACATACTTACACTGAATGTACTTCTATCTTCACCTTTATTAGATCCTAACACTTCAGAAAAAGGCGCAGAAGAATACACCTATTTACAACAACTAACTGAATCAATCTCTCGTTCTGAATTATGTATTTCTATTAAAGAGAGTGCACTTATTTAAACACGAAAAGAGGGTTATTTATCATAACCCTCTTCTACTATCTATTTACGTTTTTGAAATAAAACAATTAAGACTGGGAAGTACATAAAAATTAATGTTGAACAAGAAATAGATTAAAATCTTGTTTATCAATTAGCGAAACCCTTCTATTAATGAGCTGAGGTTTCCGAACGCTTTATAAACAATGCTACAACGACTGCAAGTAGTGCCAAACCAAAGCCAATCGTAAATGCGTTATGCACGCCTGAAACCATCGCTTCCATCAATTGAGCTGGGTCAGTTGGATTTGAAGATGCCTCCAAATATTTCTTTTGTCCGGAAGTCATAACACTAATAAAGAAAGCAACTCCTATCGCACCAGCTACTTGCGACAAAGTATTCAAAATGGCTGTTCCGTGCGGATAAAATCGCCTCGGAAGTTGGTTCAAACCGTTCGTTTGCGCCGGCATCATGATCATTGAAATGGATACCATCATACTGACATGTAATAGGATGAAAGTTATTTTAGACGTATCTGCCGTTACTTGTGTAAAGAACCACATCACACCTGCTAATAATATCGTACCAGGAATAATAAGAGCTCTTGGACCAAATTTATCAAAGAGCTTCCCTGAAACTGGAGAAAGCATACCGTTCAATAAACTACCCGGTAGCATGATAAGACCAGTTGCATAGACAGTTAAGCCTAAAGCACCTTGAAATAAAAATGGTAGTAACGTCATTGTCGAGAACATCGTCATCATCATGATCGTCAATAAAATTGTCGTTAGCGTAAACATCGGATATTTAAATGCACTAAGATCTAGTAATGGCTCTTTCAATTTCAATTGACGTAATACGAAGAATAGAAGTCCTACAAGGCCAATTAGGATGATTCCATACACCTGGAAACTATCCCAACCTTCACCCGAGCTACTAAATCCATAAACAATCCCGCCAAATCCAATTGTAGATAAAAGAATAGATAATACATCTACCTTTGGTTTAGTAGGCTCTGAGACATTTTTTAAATAGATGAACGCAAAAACAATGGAAAAGATTGCAAACGGAAGAACGATATAAAATAGCCATCTCCAATTCAATGTTTCCAAAATGATACCTGAAAGTGTCGGTCCAATGGCAGGAGCGAACATGATTACAAGCCCAATACTCCCCATTGCCGCTCCCCTCTTTTCCGGAGGATATAGAAGGAGAATCGTATTCATTAAGACGGGCATCATTAATCCCGTACCTGCGGCTTGTAACAAGCGACCCACCAATAGTATAGAAAATCCAGGCGCAATTGCACTTACAAGTGTACCAACAGTAAAGACCACCATAGCACCTATGAATACTTGTCTTGTTGTAAACCATTGTACTAATAAAGCAGAAGCTGGAATGAGTACAGCAACAACAAGCATGTACCCTGTTGAAAGCCACTGAAGAGTCGACGGTGTTACATTCAACTCAATCATTAATTGCGGAAAAGCAACGTTCAATAATGTTTCATTCAAAATGGTAAAAAACGCCCCAATGATCATCGATATTAAAATTGGGAGTCTTTTCACATTGTCAAACTCCTTTGACTGCGAAGAAACAGACGCAGTTTGAGCATTCATACATAAACCTCCTTGTATTTTTTATAGGTTTTTATTACCTTTGCTAGTCATATTTAACGTAGAAGCACCCATACCAAATTGAAAACGATATAACACAACTACAAGTAGGATCAATAATGACATCACGCCGAAAATATTACTATACATATTTGCAGCTTCATTTGCAATAAAAGGATTCAGCTTTAGTGAAGTAGAACCTTTGTCAAGCAATTTCCCTACTACACTCATGGCCATCGCGCCCGATATGAAATTAATCATCGAAAGTAATCCCATTCCAACACCTGTCTCTTCCTTTGACAGTGTTTGTGAAATCGTATTAGACATCGAAATCTGCATAAAGGTTTGTCCTACATTTCCGAAAATTAGAATGAATGCAATGACAAAAGCCGAGACTCCAATGAAAGTAGATAATAATGAGAAAGCAAGGAATATGAATACTGAGGCAATAAAAATGAGTGCAAAGTTGCCTCGAGTATCAGCCAACCGTCCTCCCTTTCTTCCCATAATTGCCGACGCAATTGCTGCTGGAACTAGAACAAAGCCAATATTCGAAGGAGTCAATCCATTTACTGCCGATAGAAATTGCGGCGTCATGAATGTCATGCTAAAACTCATCGCTGTCGTCATAAAAGCAAGGAGTAGCCCAATCGAAAAATTCTTATTTTTAAACAGAGTCGGTTTAATAAATGGCTCTTTAGCTTTTCTAATCCGCAGAATGAAAAAAGCTAACATAATAAATCCTCCAAGGAATAACAACACTTGCATCTGCGTAATGGCAAGCAAGAAGAACGCGACTGATACGGCTAATAGCCCTCCTCCCAGAACATCAATACTACCTGCCTTCCCTTTTGCATTGTCTAAATACTTCCTAAAGAAAGGAAGTGTTAGAAGCGGTAGTAAAGAAAGAACAAACATAAATCTCCAACTTCCAAAGCTTGTGATTAATCCTGCCGCAACTGGTCCTAACGCATTACCAAGTGCTAAACCAATCGCTGAAGTTCCAAGCGCACGGCCCCTTTTCTCTGGCGCAAAGTACCTAACCGGAATAATCATCGCTGTCGCTGGAAGAACAGAAGCCCCCGCAGCTTGAATAACACGCCCCAAAATGATAACCCAATACTCAGTAGCAAGTAGACCAAGCAAGGAACCTAGAGCGAAAATAAGTAATCCATACGTCAACAAGTCCTTTAGCCTATATTTATCTGCAAGTTTTCCCATCACGATAGAACCAACAGCGTAAACGACCATATAACTAGTCATAATCCAGCTAACCTCTGAAGGAACAAGGTTGAATTCTTTACCGATTTCAGGAAGAGCTACATTAAACATCGTACCGTTCATAACCGAAAATATTAGCGTAACTACTAAAACCCCTAGCAATTTATCCGCGTTTTGTGATGATTTATCTACCATCGTGTAGACCTCCTTTTCTCTTTCCCATAATCTATACAAATTTAAATGAGTATCAACATAATGAATATCCTCACTATTTTATTATAATGAGGATATCTTTTTATCGTAATTCAGTCTCCATTCATTTGAACCTACTAATCTACAATTTATTTTACAGAAGTTCTGTTACTGCTGAAAAATGAACGACTGCAAGAATTAGCGCTAAAATCATAAGCACTGCTGCCGGCATCATTTTACCAATTGAATCTTTAACACGAATATGGAACAATACAGCCCCTAACATAATACAAGCAATCCATAATGCCGCTAAAACGAGTATTACCTCATTCCAAAAACCAAAAATCAGCCCAACCACTCCTGCTAAAGCGATCCAACCTGTCGCAATTCTGAACCATTGAGGTAAACCTAAATGAGAGAAAGCTTCTACTTGCATTTTTGCTCCCGCAATTTTACTAACACTTGAAAAGAAAAATGCAAAAATTAATAAACATTGAAGTACTAGTGCTACAATAGTCATGTACAATCCTCCGTTATATGTGTTTTTAAAGTATTACTATTGAATCATGAAACGACTTACATAGATCCACCTCGCTCTATTATCATTTTCTATAGACCCCAGCATCAGTTATAATAGTAATTATTCTCGAATTATCGGCAATTACATATTATGAGCATGCGATATAATGAGGTTACTCACTAATTATTTATAATATAGAGAGGATACTCACTAATAATATACAATATATTTATGCAACGTGCAAAAATGAACTAAAAAATACTGAGGAGGTCATTCCACTCATGAAATCAAATTATCCAACTGCAATAGATGTCATCCACATCTTAATGCAATCGACCAACTATGTTCAAAGAGAGTTTCAATCTCAATTATCATCCCTTGACACACCTTACCATCTAACAGGGCCAAGGCTACGCGTTCTATCCACCGTTTCTGAAAACGGCCCGATTCGAATGAATGCATTAGCTGCTAAACTAGGTGTCAAAGCACGTACAGTTACCGATTTTGTTGATGCACTCGAACAAGATAAGCTCCTCATTCGTATACCAGATCCAACCGATCGCCGAGCTACATTAATTCAACTTACTGAACGCGCGCAATCTAATATGGAAAAAGCACTCACTTTCCAGGACAAGGTCGCAGACGATATTCTGAAAAACCTCACATTAGAGCAACGTGAACAATTTTTTGAACTTCTATTACAATTAATAAAAGATAAGCAAATTCCTGATTCATGCGGAGAAGTTGGAAACGGAAAAACTTGTTAAGTGTGTAAATAAAACCACCTATGCCCTAAAGAATATAGGGAATGGGTGGTTTGTTTTTTTAAGCTGATTTTCTCGCTAAAAGATCTTTACGTCGATATACACTCAGCACGATCCCCATTATAAATGCATGAAACAAAGTTGGTACTAATCCATAACTAATAAAAGGTAATGATATAGAAACACGTGGTAATATCCCAAGGATCATGCCAACGTTACAAATAAAATGGATTGCAAACAGAGTCACTCCGCCAACGAGAAGCAATTTACCATAACCATCATTGATTTTATAAGCTATGTTCATTATTCTTACTGCAAAAAGAGAAAGAATAATGACAAGAACTAGCGCAAGTACATATCCATAATAGTAAGTCAAACTCGCGAATACAAAATCAGTATGGGCAGCAGGGATAGACTTTATATTTCCATATGTACCAAACCAGCCTGCTGAAGACATCGCCTCTTGTAAACGTAAATCCCATTGATCATGCGCTGGGTTTATAAATCCTAAAAATCTAGCTATCCGGTATTCTTTTACAGCAGACCAGGAAAATAGATCCCTAATAATAAAGGGTAAAATTGGTAACATTGTAATGAGCCATGCCGTTTTCTTTCCTAGCTTACTCCACCAAAGCATAACGAATACCATCGTAATGTAGATGAAAATTGCTAAAAGAATTGATGTAGTTAGAAATAGATATAAAGAAAATACGTACAACATGAGAAGATGCATAAACTTTAACCTACTATTATTGAAAAAAGAAGCCCAAGCTAGAAAGAAGAATGGTATCGTCATTAAACAGTCAATTTTGATGGGGCCAATTTTTATTATTGCTTCCCCAATCACGTAACCAGTCGGAAAACATTTTATCATTAACAAGATAAGTACACCGATTGTATAAAACAGCCACCCGAGCCTCTCTAACTTCCGATAATCAAGTAGCATGATTCCAACAGCTGTTACAACACCGAGAATAACAAATATCACCTTATTCATTAATAAGTCAGCATGTCCAAAAGCTATAACCGGTAAAAATCCTAGCCCCATCGCAGCCACTAACAAAATAATAAGGAACCAATCCACCTTTGGCTTATGTAGTTTGTTAAGCTCCCGGCCAAGTTTAATCGGACTCCCCATTTGCTCCACAGCCTTATCTTCAGCCACTTCCTCACTTAATCCTTTTTCTATCCATGTGTTCTTCGCCTGTTTTAAGTGAAAATCTAGTTCAGTTGCTACAAAGCTCTTTGCTTCTTTTGATTTAATATGATTCGTAACTTCGCTTACAAAACGCTCCCCTTTTTTATTCAATTTCGCCTCACTCCTGTACTAAGCCTTTTAATATAAATTGTACCTTCGTAGCATTTTTCTCTGCCTTTCGCAGCATCTTTCTTCCTTTATCATTTAATTGATAATATTTCGCTCCCGCGTGATCCCAACTTGATTGAATAAAACGATTCTGTTCTAGACGATGTAATACGGTATATAAAAAACCTTCATTTCCTTCGAATTTTCGAATCCCTCTCCCTCGTAGCAGCTGTGACAATTCGTATCCTGTTTTTTCATTACTGAGGAGTTGTAAAATGGCTAAAGAGATGTCCTCTTCCTTTTCGTGTGATGCATTGATTTTTTCGCGCACCCGCTTTCGGTGTTGATCAGAAAAACTCAAATGTTTAAACGTTGTATTCTCCATTGCTTTTCGCAGGCCTTTTAATCGATCTTCCATTTGATTATTCCTCCAATCCTTTCTTCAAAAGCTCCTTCGCTTTTTTCAGTCTCGTTTTTATCGTGTTTTCTTTCACGTCTATTACAATAGCAATCTCTTTAATTGATAATTCTTCATAATAAAATAGATAAATCACTTCTCGATATTTTACCGGTAAACTCATCACTGCAGAAGCGAGCTCACGGTCCTCCGCATTTTGAATGACAATTTGTTCGACACTATCATTTTGAACCCCAATATAAGCAGATTCATCCTCTGCCACGATCACCTTTTTGTTATACCAACTCTTTATATAGTCCTTACATTGATTAATCGCAATTCTCCATAACCACGTTTTCACATTCGACTTCCCTTTGTATGTATGAAGAGATTTATAACATTTCACAAATATATCTTGCGTTACATCCTCAGCAACCTCTTTATTGTTTACATATGAATACACAAGTTGCAGGACTTCTTGCCCATACTTGTTCATAATTTCATCGATAAGGAGTTCCTTATCTTCTATTTCAAACGCTTCTACCGTTAATTCATCCACATCATTTCCTCCTTCCCATATATTAGACGACGTACTGTATGGAAAAGTTTTATAAATTTATAAAAAAAATCCGTTTGGCAATTATGTTTTTTATAAATCACTTCCTCAGCAACTTACATATAATAAACCGAATAGTCGTTACGATACATTCACCTAAAGAGCGTCTTTCTCTCAGGGCGCTCTTTAAGTTTGCAATAAGGATGTTGTGTTAGTTTTCTAGTAGTTCTGGATCTTCATAAATATTTTTATCAAAGTCATTACTCGAAAGCTTTTAATTTAGCATCGTGTATCCTCAGCTAAATTAAAAAGAGAACCCATTTAATTGAGTCCTCTTCCCTCCTAACACTCACTTAAAAAATCTAATATTTCATAGCCATACAAAGATGGCTTGATAATATCAAAACCAATAAATTCTTCATAATTCTTATCTGCAAAATAAAATACAACATTTTGAAATAACACTTTTTGCAAATAATTATCCTGAGAAACCCGAAATGAGTATATGTAGCTATTATCATTTGAAGTTTTCTTTTTATATATTTTACTCCTATTTGTTAATTCTTTTAATTTATCAGCATTTTCTCCAAAAAACTCAATCCCCACTATACGATCAAATTGATCTATATCTACATTCAGTTTTGGATTTTCTTCCAATTCTTCAGTTGTTTCAATCTCAATTTCTGAAGTGAATGGAATTACATACAAATATGCCATCTGGATTTCAGGATCATAAGTAATTAATTTTTTCATGATACACCTCGTAACGGTATCTTATTTTTGTATTAATCTTTTCTCAACAAACTAAATATTAGGTTTTTTGATTATAAAATACAAGTACAGTATGTGAAGTTCTACATAACACAGCTGCTTTTTATCCATATGTCTTGTTCCCGATTTTAAAACATAATACAATTGAAATGTAACTTAATAAGCTATAACTAGTAGGTGTGGCAATCATCTCTTCCATTTTGAAAAAAGGGGGGAGGTGATAATATGATCGCGATGTTTGTAATTAAATTAGTGTATGGTATCCTAACAGGAGCTGGCGTTGTCATCGGTAGAAGATACGTCGGTCCGTGGCTAATTTCTGTATACAAAAAAGCGAGAACCACCCTGCTTCGTGGAAAAGGTAAGGGCGGTTCTCGGCTAAAACGTTAATGTAATTGTCTTATAACCGCACCTACTACCACCACAATAGCAAGTTAGGTTACACAAGGCAGAAGTTTCTCAGGCTTCTGTCTTCTTTATTTTATGCAAAATTCATACTATATACTCTATCATCATTGTAACACATTTTATTTATTTTTAGTCAAGGTAAAAACCACCTGAAGGAGTTCTCTTCAGGTGGTTTTTACGCTAACGCAGCTGTCTGCTCTTGTTGATCTAGACTTTTTCTAGTTCAGCTGTGCCGTTCTCATCATTTATAGCACCAATAAAGACGGATTATGTACCCGCTTCATAACAGTATGAGTAAACAATGAACAACACCTATTACGAATATAAAAAATCCTCTCACTATATAGTACCTATGTTTTCAGCAATACTCTATTACCATCAAACTAAATTTATATAATTTAAACTACAGAATAGCAAGCTAATTTTCAAATATCTTCTTGCGCATTATCCTAAATTTATTATCTATTTGTATCATGCTTATAAATAAAAGATATCCTACCGACGCACCGAGCATATTTATAGCAATCCGCCACACATCAAAAACATCAGACAAAGTTAGTAAATGTAATATCTCCCAAACAAGAAAGGTCATAACATACCACTTACGAGCTTTCTTATAGTTAGTCACTTTATTAATCAGCACTGGAACGAAAAATCCGAATGGAACTACTAATATTATATGTTGTAAAACGTTTAACCAATAAGTTGAGTTTCCCCAAGGACCTGGATGCGCAATAAAATCTTTAACTTGCCAAAGTGTTATTCCAAAAAGTTGTAATAACGTTTCTAAATCAGATATATGTAAAAATTGCCGCCAAAATTCAATGGGATGATAGACAGTCCCACCTGTCAAACTGCGAACAGAGTCAAATGTTGAAGTTGAAATAAATGTTCCTAAAAAGACAATAAAACAAATGATTATATAAGGAATACATAAAATTTTTGATAATACCTTTAATGGCCTAGGAACTTCGTATACCGATTTATTAATCTCTACGCCAATAACTTTTGATTCTCCAAAACTTTGAATCGCTTTATAAATCGCTTCTTTTTCATTCATACCTTGTTCCATATATTCTTCTTTCAAGCTGTTCAAGTGATCATACATTTCTAGAAATAACTCATCCTGTTCAATATCACTAAGTTCTGAGTAAGCTAAAATAGACTTAATATACTCATCAAATTCACTCATAAATAACTCCTTTCTGACAAGATTGAATTAATGATGTTACACGCTCCCAAGAGTTCACTTTCTTCTGCAATTCTTTTTTCCCTTTATCTGTAATAGTATAGAATTTCCTTTTCATCCCATTCTCAGATTCATTCCAATAAGATTCAAGAAACTCCTTTTTCTCTAATCTCTTTAAAGCAGGATACAAAGTTCCCTGCCCCATACTATACAAATCTTCACTTGCATCCTTTAAACTTTGAGCTATTTCATATCCATATGTATCACGTTTTGCAATGATAGAAAGTAATAAAATATCTATACTTCCCTTCAAGATTTCTTTGTCCAACAATACCACCTCCTTATATACATCGTATAACAACATATGTCGTTATGCAACATAGTTAGAAAAATAACCCATAAAAAAACCACCTGAAGGGCTCCCCTTCAGGTGGTTCTCTATTTTACGCTAACGCAGCCGCCTGCTCTTGTTGATCTACAGGAATTACAGCATCTGTTAATGCTTTTTCTAGTTCAGCTGTGTATTTCATTTGCTCTTCTTTGCTCCAGCCTAGTTTCGCAGCCATGTAGTTGATTACTGCTTCTTTCCACTCGTATACCCAGTGAATGTTGAAGAATACAGCGCCTCTGCGGCGTACGAAGAAGTCAACTGGTTTTGCTGTCATTTCGTAATCCATTGCGTATACAAGCGGGATTAGAACTTCTAGCGGCATGTTGTATTCTTTCGCTTCGTCTTTATGTTTTTTCGCTAAGTCGAACAGTACGTCAACGTTAGAACCGTAGAATTTCGCAAATTCTTCCGCTTGTGCTGTCGTTAAACCGTATTTCGTACCTTCGCCTGCTTTTTTCGCAACGAATGCTGGGAATCCATGTGAACCATCTACATGTCCACCAGAGATTGGCATATGTTTCGTGTCGCTCTTCGGATATGCACTATGACCCTCTTTTTGTAGTAAGTTCGTTACGTAGTCTACTACCATTTCAGCCATTTTACGGTATCCTGTTAATTTACCACCAGCGATTGTAATTAAACCAGATTCAGAAGTCCAAATTTCATCTTTACGAGAAATTTCAGATGCATTCTTACCTTCTTCATAAATTAACGGACGTACACCAGCCCAGCTTGACTCTACATCTTTTTCTGTAATTTTTACACTTGGGAACATGTAGTTAATCGCATTAATGATGTATGTGCGATCTTCTGTTGTCATGTGTGGTACAGCTGCGTCTTTATCATAGAACGTATCTGTTGTACCTACGTATGTTTTTCCGCCGCGAGGAATCGCGAACACCATACGTTTATCTGGTGTATCGAAGTAAATTGCTTGCCCTAATGGGAAACGTTTTTGATCAATTACTAAGTGAACACCTTTTGATAACTGAAGTACTTTCCCTTTTTTAGAGTTATCTTTTTCACGAAGTGTATCTACCCAAGGACCAGCTGCGTTTACAATTTTCTTACCGTAAACTTCGTACACTTCTCCGTCTAGTAAATCGATTACACGTACACCACATACTTTTCCATCTTTATATAAGAAACTGTCTACTTTTGCGTAGTTAACAGCTTTCGCACCGTGTTCAATCGCTTCTTTCATTACTTCAATTGTAAGACGCGCATCGTCTGTACGATATTCTACGTAGTAACCGCCGCCCTTTAGTCCTTCTTTTTTTACAAGAGGCTCTTTGTTTAATGTTTCTTCACGGTTAAACATTTTTCTGCGCTCGCTTCGTTTTACACCTGCTAAGAAGTCATATACACGAAGACCAATTGATGTACTGAATGATCCGAACGTACCGCCTGTATGGAACGGAAGTAACATCCACTCTGGTGTTGTTACATGGGGACCGTTCTCATATACGATCGCACGCTCTTTCCCCACCTCTGCTACCATTTTCACTTCAAGTTGTTTTAAATAACGTAGACCACCGTGTACAAGCTTCGTTGAACGACTTGATGTACCTGCTGCAAAGTCCTGCATTTCAAACACAATTGTTGATAACCCGCGTGTTGCTCCATCTAATGCAATACCAGAACCAGTAATACCTCCACCAATTACGATCACATCTAACTCTTGTTTATTTACTCCGTTTAATACGTCTTTACGTTGTTTACTTGAAAATTTCATGGTAATTCCTCCCTTTGATAACGAAAAAAGAGACCACGAACTCCGCTATAGATTTCGCCTCTATAGCGTGTTGTGGTCTCTCCAAATCTCCTACCGAATTATTAACTTGTCACCATTATAACACTGTTTATGATTATTTGAAAGCTTTTGTTGCTTCAATTGCTTTTTTCCATCCAGCATATAGCTCTTCGCTTGTTTCCGCTTCCATCGTTGGTTCAAAGCGTTTGTCCATATGCCACTGTTCTTTAATTTCATCTTGGTTTTTCCAATATCCAACCGCAAGACCAGCTAAGTACGCTGCACCTAAAGCCGTCGTTTCATTGATTACTGGACGCTCTACAGGAACGTCTAAAATATCACTTTGGAACTTCATTAAGAAGTTATTTTTAACTGCTCCGCCATCAACGCGTAATGTTTTTAATTCAATACCTGAATCTGCTTCCATTGCGCATAATACATCTTTCGTTTGGTAAGCTAAAGATTCTAGTGTTGCACGGATGAAATGCTCTTTCGTCGTACCGCGCGTTACACCAAACATAGCGCCACGTACTTCACTATCCCAGTACGGTGTACCTAATCCTACGAATGCTGGTACAACGTATACACCGTCAGTTGATTCAACGCGAGAAGCATATACTTCACTCTCACTTGCATCTTTAAACATGCGCATTCCGTCACGTAACCACTGAATTGCAGAACCTGCTACGAAAATACTTCCTTCTAATGCGTAGTTTACTTTACCATCTAAACCCCATGCAATTGTTGTTAATAGACCGTGCTCAGAAGCTACTGCTTTTTCACCTGTGTTCATTAACATGAAGCAACCAGTTCCATAAGTATTTTTCGCCATACCTTCACCGAAACAAGCTTGTCCAAATAATGCTGCTTGCTGGTCACCAGCTACACCTGCAATCGGTATATTTTGACCGAAGAAGTGATAATCAATTGTTTCTCCATATATTTCAGATGATGGACGTACTTCTGGAAGCATGCTCTTTGGTACTGTTAACATGTCTAGAAGCTCATCATCCCACTGTAAGTCGTGAATGTTAAACATTAATGTACGTGATGCATTTGAGTAGTCTGTTACGTGCGCTTTACCACCAGATAGTTTCCATACAAGCCACGTATCAATTGTTCCGAATAATAACTCGCCGTTTTCTGCTTTTTCTCTTGCACCTTCAACGTTATCTAAAATCCATTTTACTTTCGTACCAGAGAAGTATGCGTCAATTAAAAGACCTGTTTTTTCGCGAACCATTTCGCCATAACCTTTTTCTTTTAACTCATCACAAATTTCAGCTGTTTGGCGAGATTGCCATACGATTGCGTTGTAAATTGGTTTACTAGTTGTTTTATCCCATACAACCGTTGTTTCACGTTGGTTCGTAATACCGATACCAGCAATTTGTTCTGGTTTTACATCTGCTTCGCTTAAGCAAGTTGCGATAACTGCTAAAATAGATCCCCAAATTTCTTGTGCGTTATGCTCTACCCAGCCTGGCTTTGGAAAATGTTGTGTAAACTCTTTTTGAGCTGAATGAACAATTTCACCTTTTTTATTGAACAGAATTGCGCGTGAGCTAGTTGTTCCTTGGTCTAATGAAAGAATATATTTTTTCATAATGGTTTCCCCCTATGCTACTTTTCTACTATTTGTGCTACTTTCACTTTTTTTACTTGTCATATAAGAGATTGCTAGTACAATCACTGTTGCGATAATTACATAAATAAGTGCTGAGTTTTGTTTTCCTTCAAATACAACTTGATGGAATAAACCTGCAAGTGATCCACCTAAAATTGGACCAACTACTGGAATCCATGCATACTTCCAGTTTGAACCGCCTTTTCCTGCAATCGGAAGGAAGAAGTGTGCGATACGCGGACCTAAATCACGAGCCGGGTTAATCGCGTATCCTGTCGTTCCACCTAATGATAAACCAATACTTACAATTAAGAAACCTACGATAAATGGATTTAATCCATCTGCAAATTTATTTGCTCCAATTGCTAATATACCAAATACTAAAACGAATGTTCCAATCATTTCACTTAAAAGGTTTGTAAATGTGTTCGGAATTGCTGGGCCTGTTGCAAATACACCTAATTTTGTTCCTGGATCTTCTGTTTCTTTCCAGTGTGGTAAGTAATGTAAATATACAAGAACTGCCCCGATAATTGCCCCAATCATTTGTGCTGCGATATAACCTGGTACGTCACTCCATGGGAACGCTCCCTTAAATGCTAATCCTATCGTTAAAGCCGGATTCAAATGTGCCCCACTAATTGATCCAACTGCATACGCTGCCATAGCAACTGCTAAGCCCCAGCCCATTGTAATAACAATCCAACCAGAATCTTTCGCAAACGATTTCTTTAAACTTACACCAGCGCAAACGCCGCCACCAAGTAAGATTAACAACGCAGTCCCTACTAACTCTCCTAAAAATGCTGACATAGTATCCCTCCACAATCAATTTAAACGCTTCCAAATGTGATAGAGGTAAAATGAATGGCCATTCGTTTTTGTCAAAAGAAAAAGACCCACAGCTTTGCACGCTTCTATATAAATTTATATAGAAACAATGAAATGTGGATCTCTTCTTTTCTCCGTCACGTTTATTAACTTGTCTATAATGTTAACCTTTCATGAAAGCGGTGTCAACAGAATTTTTTCACATTTTCGTCACTTTTTTTGGTAATGTTTCCATAGTTCTTTTTTTGATGTCGTAATTGCTGTCGCACCAGCATTTAAAGCTCTTTCAACATCTTCCACTGTACGAATGAAACCACCCGCCAAAATCGGTACACCAGTACGCTCTTTCACTTCAGCAATCACATCCGTTAGCGCACCAGGAAGCACCTCTATATAATCCGGCTTCGTCTTCTCTAGCAAATTACAGCTCTTTTCCATCGCGCTAGAATCAATTAAAAAAATGCGTTGAATTGAGACGACACCCTTTTGCTTCGCCTTCATAATCACGCTCGCCTTTGTCGAAAGTAACCCGTACGGTTTATATTCTTGGCATAAAAACTCCGTCGCATGCCCATCACTTTGTAATCCATGGATCAAATCAACATGTAAAAACACCTTTTTACTATGCTGCTTCGCAAGTGACACAACACTCTTCAATTGACCGACATGAATATCTAAAATAACAATATACTCATACGAACTATGTAATAGCTTTTCCAAATCTTTAATTTGCCTCACTGCCGGCAAAATCTTTTGTTCATGAAATTCCATTCTAAATGTCCCCTTCTTTATGTCATCCTATCCTTTATAGTACACAATTTGAGTAGAAAGAACAGCTAGTGCGGGGAAATTATTTCCTCTATCTATATATTTTCTTCAACTTATCAGAAGCCGTGCCACCTATAACCATTAATATGAGGGGTAAAAAATTCATTACATACGGTGCATCTGCTACAAGTGTAATGCTCGCTCCGGCAAACTTATTTAACATCCATACAACGATTTTTGTAACAAATAAAAATACGCCCATCATAAATAAACTATCGAAAAACACCTTCCATTTTGGATATGCTAAATGTTTACTATCTTCAATTACTTTCTGCGTCAACTCTTCATCACTCCTTAGCAGTTCATCAATCGTAATACCGAACAGATCACTTAAATGAATAATAATTTCAATGCTCGGATAGTTCTTTCCCGTCTCCCATTTCGAAACAGATTGTCTACTTACATGAATTTTTTCAGCCAAATCATGTTGCGACCAATTTCGTTTTTCTCGTTCTCGTTTCAAGCGTTCACTAAAAATCATACTGTGTTTATCACCTCTCTACGTCTAGTATGGGCAAATAACTGATGAAGAGTAAAGCTAGTTGTCGTTGCGTCGGCTGTGCAACTTATGCGTTACAGGTTGTAATGGCGCTATGTAGTGTGTATATGGGGTTCGACCGAGATACGTGTAAAAATAGGTCATATCCTTACTTTTATTTCCAGGAGTAATTTATCGAGCTTATAAATATAGTTTCGTCTATTTTGCCGAAAGAAAAATAAAAAGGGGCAATGTTAAAACATCTAGCGCTTAACCATAAATACACATAAAAAGAAACCAGGCGGTAGTGAATATCAAAAATATTACGGAAAAGTGTATATTAGGAACCAAAATTTTTGCGTAATCTTTATTTTTTTTCAATGCCATAGTTGAAGAAATAATGGCGCTAACTAATGGGAGCATTAAAACATAAATTATATATGTAAGATCACGTCCAGTATCTAAATATGGTTCACCAGAGTGAATATAAATAAGTTCATAATGATAAGCAAAATAAATATACAAGGCTATACAAAATATGAAATTTGCTCCTACGGCAATCCAAAAAGTTGTATTGTTTAATCTTTTCATCTCTCTACTCCTTATATGGTTTATAAACTACATTAGTGGAATAGGAAATTTTATAATTGGGGTCTCGCCAACATAACGCGAATTTCGTACGCTAAGGAATTTCTAAGTTGAAAAACTTGGTTTTACCGTATGTTAACAAAGTACCATAAACGACATTTAATGTTTGTTTTGGTACTCTGTTTTTGATAATGAGTTTTGGAACTGGTTTTTGACCGTATTTCTTTCAGTTATATTAGAACTAAATAGAGTTCCTTAAACGATCGTTTTCGGTTCTTATTATACAATCCTTGTAACATCATTGTAGCCTTAGCGTACAGAATTTGCGATTGGTGTTATCCCATAGTGAAAAAATCCTTAATATTTAAGGCTTTAAGCAATCACTTTGCTATCAACTCAAAGGCCTACTGTTATAGAAGTATATTAGGCTTTTATATATCAGCCTGAGTAACTGGAATGCTTAGTTCAATAAAAGCCAGATGATAAAAATTACTCCTATAACTGCTAAAGTTCCAAAAAAACCTACCAACATTTTTCCCTCAGGACCATTAATAAGCTCTTTTAAAACTTCTTTTGCTATTCGCTGACCTTTACCACTTAAAGATATCGAAAGAATAAAGAATATTACCACTAATACAAATGAAAAAATTATTAGTTCCATGACTTATGTACCCCCTAATTTATGCGCGCTATTAATTAACCAATAATTTCCTTATACATTATATCAGCTAGGGTACACGGAAGTATAACAAATTATTTTTATAATTTAATGTATTAATCGGAACAGCATTAATACAGGATAGTTCAAGTCGGAGGAAGGCACCTTAGGGTGTCTTTTCTTTATTTGAATTCGACAAAATATGACAATATACAAATAATATGTTTGCTACTATGAGTTGAGAAATCTTACATTTTAGACGCTGGGGGATACATAGTATGAACAATAAACTATTAAAAACACTTACTTGTTGCACTTTATTTATGGGATTAGCAGCATGTTCATCTAATGAAACCGCAAGTACTTCTAATGACTCTAAAGCTGAAGAAAAAGCGAAACAAGAAGAACAACAACATCAAGAGCAGGAACAAGCTCGTAAACAACAAGAAGCACAAGCGCAAAAGCAAAGAGAGGTAAAGCAAAAGAAAAAAGAGAAAGAAGAACCTAAATATTGTGGTTCTCCCGAAGCTGAAATCACGTGCGAACATCTTCAAAAAGAATGGGAGAATGAACAGAAAATCGAAAAGGAACTCAAAGAAAAAGAAGAACGTGAGGAACGAGAAGGTTTAGAGTATGCCAAAAGGAGAGCACAATCATTTGAAGATAAAGAACGAGAAAAAATGAGTTGTGACGACGCGAAAAATGTTCTTAAACAATTAAAAAATGCCGAACAGAATCCGGCTACAAGAGAGAGCATTGTAAAGTATCAAGAAAAAGTAAATATGTGTAGCTAGTAATAAAATAACTTAACATGGTAAAATAATATATCCATAAAAAGGGGATTCGATATAATATTATTTATATGAACTATTAAAATGTAGATAGGGGAAGTGAACATGGACAAGAAGCTAACGTATTGGCTCGGATCTATTATAGGGGTAATAGTACTTGCATCTGGCATGACTTATGGAATGTTACAGTTTGCTGAAATACCAATGGGTAGTGAGAAGCATGCTTTTGCAGAGTCTGATTATAAAGAAGCACCACCATCGAATGCAGCAGAAATTGAAGGTTCAAATGCACAACTTCACATCACTAAAAGTTCTACTGAAGAAGAAGTTATTTCAGCAATGCATAGCATGTCTCATCAAAAAGTAAAAGCAAATGACGGACGGGGAGCAACTCCTATGTCTAAAAAGAATGCAGAAAAAGTAAGAAGCATTCTAAACCAAAAAGATTTTAAGAACAAAGAAGAACTATTAGCAATCACTGAAAGATGGGTAAATAGAGATTTTAGTAAAATCGTAGAAGAACATAACTATTTCTGGGAACTTCAAGACGGCAAGATAGGTGAAGCTACAGAAATGGATCCAATAGAAGAGCAAACATTCTCTTTAAATAATTTCGGTGATGAAGTAACAGCTGCATTACATAAATCAGGAGATCTTCAGTACGTCGGAGAATAATAAACATCTATAAATTATAGTTAGAAGCTTTCCTTTTAATATTTACCTTGTCTAAATTTCTTCAATACATAGATGTGATTCTCAAGTCAGAGGAAGGCACCTTATGGTGTCTTTTCTTTATGGGGCACGGTAACGATTAGATCTTCTGGTTATAAAATAAAACAGGCTCCATAAAAGAGCCACCTTATCACGGACATATTATTCTACTTTTTTTCTTCTTTGTAATTCCATGCTATTTCTACTACTTCTTCGGGAGTCAATTCTTCATCATTCCAAAAAATTAAATCACTTGGAGCAGGGTGAGGTACACCAGAGTTATTAAATTGATGAACATAGTTACTGTGTTCATCTTCAGGTAAATCAAGATCATAAATTTTTTTTACAAGCTCAAGCAGTTCTGTTTTCGTCATTTTACATGTCATATTTTTCATCCTTCCATTCAATTTATAGCCCTTTGTTCCCGAAATGGTATGCGGGATCTAAAACGTTTTGATGCATTTTAGGAGATACAATTATTAGATTATCAAGATTATAGACATCTCCACCTTTATCAATAGGCTGTTTATGATGTAGTATATATTTATTATGGTTACCATAATGTTCTGTTCTTGGTGAGTAAGGTGCCTTACCTTTTTTCATAAGTTTTATATTCATAGGACTAAATTCTTTAGCATAGCTCGAATCAGAAAGTGTTTTCCAAAATTCCTCTCTAAAATCGTCAAAAGATTTGAATTCTCTTCCTACTAATTTTTCTCGAACTTCTTGCGGAATAATACCAATAGCACCATCATTATACATTAACTTCTTTTGGGTACCTAAACTTCGTTCGAGGTTAAAACTTGAGGTCACTGTACCTGGTGTCTTTCTTTTTACTGTACTTGAAGTTTTTGCGAACATATATGTATCTACTGGTTTAATAGTATCAACTTTATAATCTATCTTACCATAAGCAAGAGCTGGTTCTAAACGACTTCCTAACTGCAATTCTGACATAGAAGGTAAACTTCTTCCCCATTTCACGCCATTGCCTACAGCACCGGCACCTCTTGTGACAAGCCCAAAGAACGCTAGATTGGTCGCTCCGTATGCTACTGATTCCGTGATACTTTCTGCATCTCCATATTCTATGTTCTCCACATACCAATCTGATAAAACATTTCGTATAGCATACATCTCTTGGACTTTCTCGTCCAACTCATGTTTTAATGTTCCAATAGGATTATTCCACATGTCTTTCATAAATTCGTATTTATCTCTAAATTCCTCTTTCGTATCATCAATAGAACTCTCCACAAAGTCCGTAAGTCCATATTTTGCATCCTCAAATGTACCTTTTGGATCATCAATCAAGTGTCCAAAAAAGTCTAATGCTTGGTTTCCTACTTTCTTAAGTGGTTCAAAAAGAGTATCGCCTGCTGCTCTCCCACTCCCTCGCTGAAAGGCATCCCATAGCTTGTCCATCTGATTAAAATCCCCATAAGCCTTCTCATCCATTTCACGAAATGTTCTTGCAGCTTTCTTTACTTCAAGTTCAGTATGTTGTAAATGTTTAACTAAATCATCCATACTCCTCTTTTTTGAGAAAAATTCATCGAAAAACCGTTGATATGCCATGCCTTCCCAAGACATCTGCAATTCGAACGTGACTTGTAAAAGTTCTCGAATTACTCTTTCCATAGCTTCTCTATTTCCTGACATGGAATTCGCAGCTGCTTCTAATTTGTCTGGATCAACACGTACTTGCCCCAACTAATCCCCCCTCCTTTACTTTTATGTATAAAACTTCCAATATAAGTATAGCAAATTGATAGGGTTGGTCCAGGCATAATTCGTAAATGTGTACTTTTTAACATATTGGCGGGCTCATTATTATTAAAATTAAAGTGGTTCAAGTCGAAGAAAGGCACCTTTGGGTGTCTTTTCTTTATGCATAAAAAAGCCTTATCTTCCTATAAAAAGATAAGACCTTTATATACTACCTATTATCCGATTCTCCACCATAATACGCATACTTCCCAGGTGAACCATTATCTCGTATACTTGGATATGATTTTAGTTTATATTCATAAACCTAAACCATAAAAATATAAATAGATTACCAGGATTAGAATTCCCATAACAGTAACTAATAGGAGTTTACCATCCGCACCTGTAATAACTTCTTTTAGATTTTCTTTTGCTTGTTGTTTCTTTTCTCCACTTGAAAAAAGATAAATAATGAAATAAGTAACCAATAAGAAGAATGAGAATATTATATCTATCATTACTTATGTACCTCCCTAATGCGTGCTATTAATTTCCTTATACGTTTTAAACTAAGATATCTGAAATCATAATGTTAATAAATATATCCCCCCGATTAAAAGTGCCGCAGCAACGATTAATATTATTATTCCATCAGGACTATTAAGAATTTCTTTTATATGTTTTTTTGCTATTTGCTTAGTTTCTCCACTTGAAAAGAGATAAACAATGGAATGGATAATTAGTAAGAAAAATGCCGTAACTAACTCTATCATGGTTTATGTACCTCCTAATATATATGTACCTTTAATTAACCAATAATTGCCTTATACATTATACCAACTAGGGTACATGGAAGTATAACAAATTATTTTTATAATTTAATTTATTAAATGGCACCGCAGTAATACAGGATAGTTCAAGTCGGAGGAAGGCAACTTTAGGTATCCTTTTCTTTTATACATTAAAAAACTCACCATCCAACAGAGATGGCGAGATCCTTATATATTATTTAATATCTTGTTTTCTCTAATACTTTTCTTCTTAGTTAAAAATTTATTTGCGTCATAAACCAATAACCAAAAATTATTACAGCCAGTCCCATTGCAGCACCTAATAGTATTTGTCCATCAGTATCAGTCCAAAATTCTTTTAAATCTGCTTTTGCCTTTTTCCTATTTTCACCTGTTGAAAATAGATAACGAATAGAATATATAACTAGTAAAAAGAATGACTGGATTATATCTATCATGACTTATGTACCTCCTAATATATATGTACCTTTAATTATCGAGTAATTTTCTTGCACCTTGTATCAGCCAGAGTAACTGGAATGCTTAGTTCAATAAAAGCCAAATGACAAAAATTACTCCCATAACTGCTCCAGTTCCAAAAAAACCTACCAACATTTTCCCCTCTGGGCCATTAATAAGCTCTTTTAAAACTTCTTTTGCTATTCGCTGACCTTTACCACTTAAAGATATCGAAAGAATAGAGAATATTACCACTAATACAAATGAAAAAATTATTAGTTCCATGACTTATGTCCCCTCTCAAATATATATGTACTATTAATTAACCAATAATTGCCTTATACATTATATCAACTAGGGTACATGGAAGTATAACAAATTATTTTTATAATTTAATGTATTAATCGGCACCGCAGTAATACAGGATAGTTCAAGTCGGGGGAAGGCACCTTTGGGTGTCTTTTTATTAATTTTCGACATAATATGACAATATACGGATGTTAATTTTGATATGATTATCCAGGAATCTTACATTTTAGATGCTAGGAGGATACATAGTATGAACAATAAACTATTAATCGCACTCACAAGTTGCGTTTTAATTATGGGATTAGCAGCATGCTCATCTAACGAAACAGCAAGTACTTCCAAAGAATCTAAAGCTGAGCAAGAAGCACAAAAAGAAGCTGAAAAAGCGAAGAAAGCTGAAGAAATAGGGAGAGCGAAAAAGGAGAAAGAAGAACAAGAGGCAGCTGAAAAGCAACGCAAACAGCAAGAAGAGGCTACAAAAAAGGAACAACCAACAACTACTTCTGGTAACACTATTAAAGGCTTAAAAGACGAACTATCCATTGGTATGCCATTTAAAGATTATCTTGCTAAAAAGAAATCATTAAATGTAGAGAATCCCTTCAGTATTTCACTCGGAAAAGGTAATGTAGGTAGTGTTCTTCAAGCTCAGGATGGAGTATTAGTTGTATGTATTGATGGAGAAAAGATATTTGATTTAAAAACATTTAAAAATGTTGATGAAGCTAAAGAATACGAAAAGAGCTTAAAAGTAAAACAATAGATTCGATTCATATTTTTCAATGGCCAACATTACTTAATGTGGTAAAATATTATTCGGATGGAAGCCCAATACATATTATTAAAATTAAAGTGGTTCAAGTCGGAGGAAGGCACCTTTGGGTGTCTTTTTTTACATACATCGCATTTTTTAATAAAATGATATGGTTCATTTTATATAAAAATATTATAATATTAAATGGTTTCATTAGAATCATACAATCGGGGAGGATACACCATGTTGAAACATAAGATTTTTACGGAGTTTACAAACAGTATTTCGCTGCATATAGTCTATTGCTAGCTATGATTATGATGACTGGCTGCGAAGAAAAAGAAGATGCAGCGAATCATCGACATTTAATTTGTTTATCCTTATATAAGGAAAATACATATAAAAAGGTGGGAGAAATTTGAAAAAATTCTTGATGAGTTTTTCTATTTTATTAATCGCAACCTTATTATTCGGTTGCAGTAACGAAACATTCGATAAAGCGGTAGAGCAGGGAAAATTAGCACTGGCAAATAAGGAATATACAAGCGCAAATGCTTCCTTTGAAATTGCATTAAAAGAAAAAAAGGACGAGGAAGTTCAAACTTTGCAAAAGCAAGCATCTAAAATGGAAAAAGCGCTGATTGCAAAAGAGAAACTCGACATCGACAATGCAATTAAGTTATTCGACCAAGTTTCAACCATGAAAGACGGTTTAGAGACGGTGAAAAATGAGGCGAAGAAGGAGAAAGAAACACTCACTCAATATAAAGATAAACGTGAGAATTACAATAAAGAATTACAAACAGCTCAAGACCTTCTAAGCGAAAAGAAATTTGATGAATCAAAGGTGATATTGACAAAAGTACAACAAGAAACAACTTCAGATAAGATGTTCACGGAACAAAATCACAAGGTAACGGAACAGTTAGAGAATCTGGAAAAAGAGAAAAATGCAGCTGTGGAAGAAGAAAAACGACAAGAAGAGCAGAAAAAAGCAGCGGAGCAAAAGAAGAAACAACAAGCAAAAGAGCAGCAAAAGCAAATCGCTCAAAGCAGTAAACAAAAGCTCTCTCCTACAGATGCGGAAAACAAAGTTAGAAAAACTTTAAACATTACCAACAATTCTAAAGTTTACTGCGAATACGAAGGCGTTGAAGGTGAAGAGTATGTCATACATGTATATCAAATTGTGTCAGACGAAGAAGGCGGACATACAGCAACTTATGGTTGGTTCAATGTGAATTCTAATACTGGTGAAGTTCGTAAAATGTAATTTTAAATCAAAATGATTACATTTTTTATGGTGAAGTGGAAACCAGATGGGAGTCCAATACATATTATTAAAATTAAAGTGGTTCAAGTCGGAGGAAGGCACCTTAGGGTGTCCTTTCTTTATGGAATGAATAATAAAAATTATGATATAATAGAATTGTCGAAACACATATGTGTCCAATGGAATTGGCTTACCATTGCTGATGATGACTGGCTTACTAATTATTTCATTTTCCGTTTTTTGTATTATTCGTGATTTTAAGGGAGTGAAGCCTATGACAAAAATTAGTAACTTTTTAAATCTAACATACGCTACTAGCGCAAGCATCATCACATTTATGACAGCCATTCCTTCTTATAGGTTCTAACCTACTGACGAACTTGTGAAACTCAAGCGAAAAGAAGGATATATAATATTTCTATCAAGTCGGAGGAAGACACCTTAGGGTGTCTTTTCTTTATGACAAAAGACCCACACAATGTGCAAGTATTCTGGGGTTCAGCCGAGATACGTGTAAAAATGGGTCATAGACTGGTTTTTATTCCCATGTTATGACCCGTTTATCTTTTATACAGGTATATTCTCTTCTATTGGTTGTGGAATGTTTTGTAAATCAATCACATAATCGCCAAAACGTTTTATATGTTTCGTCATATATGGACTTAACATCACCAGATCTTCTCGTGAGAATCGATAACCTTCTCTTTTGAGTTGCCATAAAATCATGGTAATATCAACGACATTTTGAAAAATGACTGCATTGGCAACGAGATCATTATATTTAATACGTTTTTCTTGTTCTACTGGATCATTTTCAGTAATAATCCCATCCCCACCAAAGAATAACCACTTTGAAAAACCATTATATGCTTCCACTTTATTTGTACTAGCTGTAATTTGCTCTCTTAATTTCATATCTGAGATATATCTAAGAAGAAATATCGTTCGAATGACTCTGCCTAGCTCTCGAAATGCTTGGTACAGTCGATTCTTTTTACTATTACTTCTCAGTTTTCTAAGAAGAGTTGAGGGTAGTATCTTTCCAACTTTTATAGACAAAACAACTTGAAATAAATCTTGCCAATGAGTCTCAATTAACTTCCAATCGATTACATCACTAAATAAAGGATCTATATGTTTATATTGAATATGTTTGCTTGGTCTAAAAAATTTTAAGTCCTTCCAATTCCTAATTCTAGGCATTAAATTGATTCCTAATAGATAAGAAAGTGCAAAGACAGGAGTAGACTGACCTTGTGTATCAGCATGAATCGTATCGGGTTGGATATCTGACTTATTTTTTAGCAATCCATCAATAATATAAACAGCTTCCCAAACCCCACAGGGGATAAAATGGCTAAATAGCGCAATATAATTATCCGAAACATGATGATAAGCTATTCCTCCATAGCCCCCATATCTGATGTGGTATTCTGACAGTAAGTTTTCTTCATATAAATCGTATTTTGTTCCATCAGCCGCGGCTGTTTTTCCACTCCCCCATAGCTTTGGAAGGCTAAAGAGGTTGTATGGATTTAAAATGTCTTGAATTGAGGCATCTAATTTTTGGGCACTGATATGTCTACGATTCACAAAAGAAATCATATGAGGTGTTACTATATTTCGCATATGTTTAGCGGTTTGGGCTGATCCTAAATTACAGCCATATCCAAATGAAGTAATAATATAACGTTCAATTGGATGCTCTAATTTAGGTTCAGATCCTGAAAATGGGCCGAAATGTCTTGTACAATGAGTCCAGTGTTCAACGTTACAAAGTATATCGAGAATTGTTCGTTCCGGTAGTCGTTGTATAATTTCTTTTTCTAACATTTTACTACTCTTGGAAGACTCTTTTCGTACCAAACGTTTCAGGATTGGTTCTCCATCTTCAGTTATGATAACTTGTCCATTATTAGGATAGTTTAGGTCAACAGTTTTTGCAGCGGATGTGAGCCAACTTTTTAACCGATTAACAAAATCAGTAGGTGAGGAAGGTAATTCTAGTTCATTACAATAATCTTCAACCATCGGTTGGCATTCTTCCCATGGAAGTAATTAATGAATATCTAAAGTGGCGAATTTCTTTAGAACTTGGAGACAAAGCAAGGGAAGGAATAAAAAAGCAATCTTTAGATTATTATTTGAATGAATTATCACAAGTTAGAGAAAATACACTAACATATCTGAAATCAAAACAAGATAGCTGGTTATTCGAGGAAAACAAGTGGGATAATGGTGTGCCTTATAATAATTACTACTTGTGGTTTCACGTTATGGAAGACGAAATTAATCATCGTGGACAAATAAGAACAATTAAGCGATTGATGGGAATGAATAAATAAATCTTATTCAACCAAAGGATGCTTTACTTGAGAAAGTCACTAGAAGAGTCAAATGATAACCATGAACTGCCCCCAATTGCTAGGTTTTGTTTAACAATTGGGGGCAGTTCATTTATAGCGCATAGGTAATAAGCTTTTTGTTAATCATGAGGTAGATATTTTTAACTAAAAAACCAATAATGGAAATATATTACAGTTTATGACCCGTTTTTACACGTATCTCGGCTGAACCCCTATATTTCATATGCTATGCTCCTATAATAATTTCCCGAACAATAATCGTGCTTCTTAACATTGTCGCTTTGTGTCGGTAAGTCGATATATTGAAAAAATCGTTGATATATTTTAGGAAATAAAAAGTGGATAACAAGACGTTATCCACTCTTCTCAAATTATAATAAAACTGAATCTTTATCACTATCCTGATTGCCCTCCTTATCATTCTCCAAAAAGAAAATCGTTTTGTTGACTTCTCAACTTATACTAGGAATTTAATGAAGAAATACAATTAGAACGAACAAAAAACCCTGTAAAATTTCTTACAGAGTTTTTTGCCAACTATTTATTGTTTTGCATAACGAATACGAACATTATCATCCATATGATAAATTTGTAATGTGTTTCCATCATAGTTTTGTAATTTATACATCATACTATCATTTGTTAACTTTACTTCTTGACCGTCTTTAACTGCTTTTGTTACTTTTAAGGATAACTGGAATGACGGAACATCTACCGCATATGTCCCTGTTAAGTAGTTATCTTGATTCGGATAAGAACCGTTCGCATAGGACTCAAATGTTTTATCACCTTTTAATACTAACGTAGTTTTTATGCCACTACCGTAATCAATACCCCAGTTACCAATAATCTCAGTCCCATCTTTGATGTTCTTCTGCATGTTTCCATAACTAATTCCTAACTCTTCACTTGTACCAACTGTACCTACAAATACCCCCGTTTTAGCTTGGCTTTTATCTGTTTGAGCCTGACTATCAGTATTTGGGTTTGCCTGTGTAGAACTACTTGTTGTACTAGTAGATTTTTCTGTGGCTGTATCACCTTTTATTTCGGATCTTAACTTATTGAATGTAGGTTTCCAAATACGTTTTGCTTCCTCTAGTTTTGCATTTGCTTTATTTAAGATTTCCTTATCGGTCTCTAAGCTGAAGCCTTTATCGTTGAATAACTTCTCTATTTCACCGAATGTCTCTCTTAGTTTACCTGTCGCTCTTTCAATCTCTTTTTGTTCTTCTTTATGTTTTTGCGGTGCGTAAATCTTCTCTATCTTATCAAATACTTTATAGATGTCTTTAATACTATCTAATACCTCAGCTTTTGATTTACTTCCATTTCTCAAATCTCTTACAGAAGCATCATAGTAATCAAATCGTCTTAACATATCCTGTTCAATATCTAATAAATATTGTGCATAATCTTCATCTAAAACTCGAACCTTTTGAACATCTTTACTTTCTTCTTTCGAATTAGTTGATTTTTCTTTCGTTTCAGCAGCTTTTGATTTACTCGTTTCTTCTGTCTTTTCTTCTTTATTTGCCGAATCTTTTACTGTAACACAACCACTTAGTAATATGGCAACTGGAACTGCAGCAGCTATTAGTTTCTTCACTTTCATACCTCATACCCCTTTAAGTCATTTATTCTTAGTTGGTTTTGCTACCGATACTCTTCGCTGCTTCTTCAAACAGTTTTGAACCTTCTTGTGCTTTACTTAATGATTGATGCATTTTACTCTCGTCTTCTTGGTCTAATGCATCAAAGAGAAGTTGAAAACAATCCGCATACAGTTCCATCGACTGCTTTATCTTCGCCTGTTCTCCCTGTAATTCAGGAGGCGCTTGTAGATTCTTCAGTTTCGTTGCGGTTGCCTTTGCTCCACCTAAACTCAGTTGTACTTCACTTTTCTTTTGTTTGTATGATTTTACGTCTGAATCTGCTATTCCTTCAATTAATTTCATTGTATCTTCAATTTGAGTGGCACTGTTTATAATATCTGCCTTGTATCTTTCAACATCTGAACCAGTTACCTTACCAGTTGAAGAAGTAGAATTATTTGAAGAAGAACTTTGTTGACTACTTGATGAACCACTGTTTGTACCTTCACCTTTCGCTACAGATAAGCTATCCTCTTTCTTGCTATCAGTTGACTTACTCTCTTTTTCAGCAGTCTTACTCTCTTTCTCTACCTTTTGCGTTTCTTCTTTCTTTGGTTCGGCTTTCTTACTATCAGTTTCAATTGTAATACAACCACTCAATAACATAACTGGTAACGCTAAACTTACTAATTTCTTTGCTTTCATGATTACTAATACCCCTTTATTTGTAAAATTCAGTGCAAACAAGTTAATATACTTAACTAATAAATTCCCCCCCGAATAATTTATTAGAATCTACTATCCATAGATTTCCTGTATATTCATAATCTTTCCATATATATTATTTTACAGAGAATTACATATTTGGTCAAAGAGATTTATGAAGTCTTCACAGGGAAATTTACTAAACGAAAAGAAATTTTATTCACAAAGAAAAGAAGCTAACAATAAATTGTTAACTTCTCAGCTGAAAGTAAAATATTATCTTTCCTTATCTTCTAATATCTAGGTTGTGATTGAATATTTGTAAGATAAACATCAAACATATCAATGATTTCAAGAAATCTATCAGCTTCACGGAAAACATGGTCTGCTAATAATGGATGAATGATACTCTTTATTTTACATTGCTCAATTAAATCACGTGCTGTTTTCTTAAAATCCCGAAGAGATGCAACCGACACACGATTTTGATCTAAAAATCGATCTAAAAGTGGGACTGTTTGAGATTGTGGTTTCATAGATTCTAAGTCAATTGCTTGATACATCAATTCATCAAAATCATTGCTAAAATTCCGCGCTGTGTCTACAAGCTTTCTTTCCGATGGATCAAGAAGATGACCAATAAATTTAGCATGATCTGCCATAATCCTTAAAAAGAAAACATTTTCTTTAATAATAGCATCAGGAAGAGCATCTAATTTACCTTCATTTAATTGTATTAAACGTTTTCTAAAATAATCAGCCTCCCTACTTGTATGGTCAACTAACAGCGGAAAATTATTTTGTCCTGGCAATTTACATGTGAGAATTAATCCTAAAATTTTTCGTTTAAATCCCCAAATATTAGTTGCGGCTTGTTGTACTTCTGAATTAAATCTTTTTATTTGCTCAGGATCTGTTTCATTTGTATAGGAATGCGCTATTTGTTCGATATGTTCAAACAATCGATAAAATTGATTCGCCTCTTCGATTAGTTGAGTATCCTCACATCTAAACCCTAAGCGAAGAAAAAAAGAATGCTCCTTCATGATTCTAGACCAAAAACGAATTTCATTTAATGAACGCTCAACAAACATTACAGATGTAACACCTGTATCAGGATGTAATGATGTTTCATCCCTATGCATTGTTAATCCCCCCCCAGTAAATACTGCGCTAGTTCCATTCTTATGAGTAAAAAAATATATAAATACCATCAATAAAAGTTCATGATGAATATCATATACATGTAAAATTAAGCTTAGCTTGATGAACATATACTGCTCCTCCAGCAAAAAAAGGCTACCAGCTAGATGTAAAGTTCTACTAGTTGGTAGCCTTTCAAAATTTCTATTAAAGCAATACCGAATCCTTATCACTATCCTGATTCCGTTTCTCTCGCTCTTCTTCTAAACGTTTCATATACACTTCGCCTTCTTTTTCGATAAACTCATTATCCATATCTTGCTCTTTTTTTGAAGTATATAAAACCATGTAGCCACTTAATACGATCCCGACGATTACAAGATACACCCACCATGGTAAAGTTTCCACTGTACTTCATTCCTTTCCTTAGACAAGCCTTATTAGTTTCACTGTATGAGGAAAGAAGTGGATTTATGCTTAAAATTTATTGTGGATTCTTCGCGAAGAACGCTTGTACATATTCCATAAACTCTATTGGTTCCTGGCGAAACGGTGCATGGTATCCTTTTTCAATGATATGGAACGTACTATTCGCAAATAGCTCATGATACAGTTCACCATTTTTCCAAGAAACGCTCTTATCGTGTCGTCCCCATATAATTAAAGTCGGCACCTTAATTTTATCGGCTTCCATCGCAATGCGGCGCTCTCTCATTTTCGTCAGTTGATCATAATGCTCTTTATCATCGCGACTATTTTTCACTGCATTTTTATTATAATCTGTAATCTCTGTTACAGTTTGTAAGTCCGTTGATAGCGGCGGCACTTCATAGCTTTCTTTTTGCTGGAAAGACTCGATCCCTGTAGAATCCGCTAAAACGAGATGCGTTACTGCATCCGGATATAAATACGCTAAATTTAGAGACATCTCTCCGCCCATCGAATGACCAAGTACTGCGAATTGATCGTATCCGAGTTTCTTCATTAACTTATAATATAAATTCACTTGCGCAGGAAACGAATACTGAAAATCAACCGGCTTCGAAGAACGTCCAAATCCTAAAATATCAACCGCTATAATCGTGTGGTCTCGTGCAAGTTCTGGATAAATATCACTAAACCCATCTGAAGAACCACCAAATCCGTGAAGCATAAGTAAAGGTGGCTTCCCCTCACCAATTTGCTTAAAGTAAATCGTCTGCCCATCAATCTGCGCCATACTCTCTTTCGTATTCAGCTTCATCATAACAGTATTTTTCACTTCTCCAACCTTTGCAATCGGCTTATCAACGAAGTTACATACGATTAACAAAACGAGCACAATACCGCTAATAAAATAAAATTTAAACCGTTTCAAAATTCACGTCTCCTTTCTCTTGTTGCTATTTAAAGTTTTTACATTATTTGGTTGTTTTATGATTAATTTTAATTGTAACTATGTTAGTTACAATTAAACTAAAAAATATTACTTACTTCTATTAATGATGGCCGTTTTGTAACTATTATAGTTACACTTTTAAAGTAAGTCAATTCTTTTCTCTACATGGCCTAATAACAAAGAAAAGGACTTCTTTTTTCTATACTTCTCTATATCAAAGAAAAGGACTTAATATGACTTCAGTCCTTTTCTTTGTTATTATAGTTGGCTTACTCCGCCGCCGTCACCTTTATTATTTACTGGCGCTCCACCATCTCCTTTATTGAAATTGGCTGGCGCTCCTCCTGTATCTCCTATATTAACGTAGTCTGGTTTTGCTGGTGCTGGAACATCACCGTGCTCCGCTTGTTGTACAAAAGAACTATTTAAACCGACAGATACAATACCAACTAACACTATACCAGTTACAGTCATACCTATTTTTTTAAACATTATTTTAATGCTCCTCTCTCTATCTTCTTCTCTTTTGCCTGTAATGCTTTGTAAAAATAATCACTTGCTTTCATGTAATTAGCATCCTCACGAAACTTTATTGCAAGTTTTTCCACATATTCCTGAGTGTAACTATATAAAGATTCTTTATCAAAATAAGTAATTCCTTTAAGGATAATCTGCTCTAATTCTTTAATAGGAACATTACCATTTACTGCTTTTAAAATACTAAAATGATGTATATACTCTTCATTTTCTAACTCCATACAAATATTTAATCCTCTATCAATTAATTCTTCAGCAATGTTTGTTTCTCCCAGTTTAAAATGTTCCCTAGCTTGTAGGAAAATCGCTTTGAAATGCGCTGGGAATTTCTCTGTTACTTCCGAAAGATGTCGAATAGCTAGTGCAGAAAGGTTTTGACTTGCGTATAGCCATCCTAAATTATGACGTACCCTTAAAAGCAATATAGCGTTATCCTGTTTTTGTAGAATATCTATCGCTGAATTTAGACACTCTTCTGCTTGTTCATATTGCTTTATTTGTATGGCAGTTAGTCCTAAAAGATTTTGAGATAAAGCAATATTCATATCTTGTCCTGCTTGTTTTGAAAAAATTTCTTTAGCTTTATTTACATATTTTATTGTATTCATTGGTTGCCTTGTATTGTAGAAAAATGCAGAAAGACGATAACAGAATTCCCCATATTCTAATTCATCAGGAATATATTTTATTAGTGTTTTGGCCTTCTCATAACATCTACTTGCATCATTGTAATTTGATATTAGAGTTGCATGCATTGCCTTAAAAAATAATAGTAATATGACAAACGATTTTCAGACGTTTTATAAATTTCATCAATTTTATCAAAACTATTTTTAGTAATTTGTAAGCCATCCGCCAGCACTTTATATCTAAAATCTAATAAAGAGTAATATAGCCATAAATCCCCATCCTCTTTTACATTAGAAAACTCACTCTCGATATCTTCCTTCATTTCCCTAGCTTTCTCTATATTTTGCTGCAACATTACACGATACCAATCATCTAAAGAATGTTTCATTTGCTCCCGCGTTACTACATCTGCTCCCATACACTCGCATCCCCTTTTCTCTAAACTTACAAAATTAGGATTTTTATACAATTATCCGAATTGTATATTATCACCTCTTTTCTATGTATTGAAAAACAATTGTCAGAAAATTTATAATTTAAATGAATTATACTAAAGTTTTCCTTTTTGATAACTTGAGAAACAATTGTCAGAAAACTTAATGGAACAAATAAAAAAGCAAGCAATTTCAGCTATCAGCTAAAACTACTTGCTCTACTATCTCTACTTTTACTCTTTAATAAATTCCTTCGTACTTCTCACTGTATCAATTGGACGAACTAATTTTTCGATTTCTTCACGTTTTGGCTCTAGGAATGGAGGTAAAGATAATTTTTCGCCAAGTGTTTCGTATGGCTCATCTCCCATAAATCCTGGGCCATCTGTTGCAAATTCAAATAAGATTTGTGGTGCAACTCTTGCATATAATGACTCGAAGAAGTGACGATCTACATAGCCAGATGAAGGGAGTCCTACGCTACTGATTCTCTCGATCCATTCTTCTAATACAGCACGATTTTCTACGCGGAATGCGGCATGGTGCACTGTACCAAAGCCTTGTTGTGCTTCTGGAAGAACCGTATTATGTTCTACAATAACAGATGCACCATTTCCACCTTCGTTTACTTCAAATAAATAGAATTCTTCTTCTTGCGCAATCTCTTTAAATAATAGAACTTTTTCTAACACTTCTTTAAAGAAACTAAAGTTTGAAATGCGGATAAATACAGGGCCTAAGCCAGTAATTGCATATTCTAATGGAACTGGACCGTTTTGCCACGGTGTACCTGATTCTATCCCGTTATCTAATTCATCTGAGATTAATTGATAGTGTTGGTCATCAAAATCAACGAAAGAAAGAGTTTTCTTACCAAATTGCTCTTTAATGCCTGTATGTTCCACTTCAAGACGGTCAAAGCGTTTCACCCAATACGCTAACGCTGCGTCAGTTGGAACACGAAATGAAGTTTTTGAAATTTCATTTGTACCGTGTACTCCTTTTGGAACACCTGGGAAGTCAAAGAATGTCATATCTGTTCCTGCACTACCTTTATCATCTGCAAAGAATAAATGGTATGTTTGAATATCATCTTGATTTACTGTTTTTTTAACTAAACGCATTCCTAAAACGTGAGTGAAAAACTCATAGTTCTTTTCTGCACTACTTGTAATTGCTGTAACGTGGTGAATTCCTTTTAATTGGTTCATTTTATATTCCTCCAATGGTTTTAAAGTTATATTTTCTCTTCTATTATTTCTCTTCAATAGGTACTAATTTCGCTTCAATCTCTGCACGCTGCTCTTCTAAGAACGGCGGTAAATCAAGTTTTTCTCCTAAATGTTCTACATCTCCATCAACTGTAAATCCTGGTCCATCTGTCGCAATTTCAAATAGGATTCCGTTTGATTCACGGAAGTATAAGCTTTTAAAGTAGAAACGGTCGATAATGCCTGAAGAATGGAAACCTTTTTGTATTACCTGTTCTTCCCAGTAAGCAAGCTCTGCATCGTTCTTTACACGAATTGCTAAATGATGAATACTACCGCGGCCTGGCTTTTCAGTAGGACCATCTAAATATTTCACAACGATTTCTCCGAAGGCTTCTCCTTTAATAGACTGGAAAACCGCTTCTTCATCGCTTCGGCTAATCTCTGTATAACCAAATATGTCTGTTAGTGTACTCGCCAGTTTATCAAGTCTACGAACTGTCATTTCCACAGAGCCCATTCCTTGAATTTGATGTTCAGCAGGAACTTCTGATTTCTCCCAAGTTTCCCAATGCTCTACTTTTTCTCCGTTTGAAACGAGTAGTACTAACCGAAGACCTTCAGCATCCTCAAATTGCAAAGCAGGACGATTTGCATATGTTGTCATTTCACTATGTTTCACATCAAATTTCTCAAAGCGTTCTTTCCAGTAATGCAAGCTATCCTCTGAAGGAACTAGTAATCCAATTCGAGTAATTGCATTCGTACCGCGGTACGTTTTTCCTACTAAAGGCATTTCGAAAAACGATAATTCTGTACCTGGACTTCCTGTTTTATCTCCATAAAATAAGTGATACATGGACGGATCATCTTGGTTTACTGTCATTTTCACACGGCGTAAACCAAGTACGTTTTTATAAAAATGGTTATTCTCACTTCCGTTTTTTGTAACCATTGAAATGTGATGATGCCCTTTAATTTCATACATTGATAATTCCTCCGCTTCATTTTACTAGTCAAGTGATACCTAAAAAATAATATGCTTCTTAGCTTTTCAATTTATTCTCATTATGTTTTTGTAAATTCATCTTAGTTTTTACTGAATAAGTTACTTCGTTTTTTAATCGAAAGCAAGTGAGTGTATGTTTTGCATATGACTCAATCGCTTTCGTTACTATCACTTTACACCTCAAGTGATTGAAAAGCAAGTGGAAAATCTCGAATTTGAGATTTTTTTTAGTTAAATAACATTTAGGGTGTAAAATCATTAATTTCTGGATAGCGTCACTATCCAGCTAAAGACTCAAAGCTCCCCATGCCCATCAAGCTAACAAGAATACACTACCCCAAAACGATAAAAATGAACTTCGTTGCTATAAAAGATAATTTTTTGTTCCGAGGGAATTATAGAATTTTATATCTTTACAATTATTTATGGGGAGTTAATTCATTTTTTTAAGAATAAGTAATTTCTTAAATAAAAGGTCACGTACCTCTTCCTTATGATTATTAATTTTTGGTGATTGATAAGAAATTTAATGAATGATTATTCGAATATGCTTTCGTAAATGTTAAATGTAGTTTTTGGATAATGTTTGGTCAAGTTGATACTAATACCCTCGATAAACGAAAGAAAATTAAGAGTGTTCCGAGAAAAAGTAATTAAAAAACGCTCTTAATTTATTTAATTGAGTTATCCTTTCATACAAAAATCTGATTATTTATGTAATTGAAATTCCATTAAAACGCTCATTTACAGAAGAACATTATTCAAGTGAAGCCCTCTATAATTCAATTACAACTCCTTGAAAGTTTATGATACTATCCTGATCACACTTTTTATATTTAATGTTTTAAGGAAAAAAGCTATACTATAAGCAAAACTAAAAACCAGAAAGGAAATACGAGAACATGGAAAATTATTTACTATTTATCCTTACAGCACTCCTTATTATAATGATGCCTGGTCCCGGTTTTGCTTTAGTTACAAAAAACACTATCTCTCATGGTAGAAATGGTGGGATAAAGACCGTTTTAGGAACGGTATCTGGAATGATGATTCATACAATAATGGCTACACTAGGACTCTCTGCTATCTTAATGAAATTTGCTATGCTATTTACATTAATAAAATATGCTGGGGCATTTTATTTAATTTATTTAGCTGTAAGGTCAATTAAAAGTGCCTTTTCTAAAAAAGAAGATATGTCAGGTTCAGTGGAAATAAACTCTAAGGATATTGGAACGGTTAAAAGTTTTAGACAAGGATTTACCACGGCAATCTTAAACCCAAAAACGGCTGTATTTTTCCTTAGTTTTCTACCCCAATTTATTGTGAGTAATCAAAGTCATTTCTTCCAATTTCTTTTGTTGGGATTCACATTTACGACTTTGACAGCAATATGGTATTTACTTTATATCTCTCTAATACGTCAATTAAGAACTTTTTTAAGAAAAGAAAAGGTGAACCGTACAATAGAGGGTATTACTGGCACAGTATTATTAGTATTTGGAGTTAGGCTATTTTTCCAAAAATAAATATGTAATAGAGAGAGTTTAAAACTTTCGGTTTTTCCAATAAATGAATCAATATAAAAAATATGGCTTTCAAACAGTAAAAAAGTTAACAAACGAGTGTGTTTGTGGAATAAGCTTCAATAAAATAACCAAACTTTTTATAAAGAATTGAATCGATTATATTAAATACAATGATTTAATCACCAATTCTGTAATTTTTCAAAATGTAGTAGATATCACTATAATTTTATGGCAACTAAAAAAGAAGGTTATGGCTTTTCACGCCAAGATTTAGAAAGGCTAAGTCCTTATATGACTATACATATAAAACGCTTTGGGGATTATGTAATTGATTTACAGAAAATCCCCCAACCAATAGAAGAAGCAATCCCTTTATAAACTCAATAGGTCATAGTTGGGAAAAAAGTAAATCTATGACCTATTTTTACACGTATCTCGGCTGTACCCCATATTGATATAAAAGCGTTATCCTTTCCTATGATTTCTCAGAAAGAATAACGCCTTTTTCTTTTTAGGGGGTATTTTGTCTAGTTAGCTTGATAGCGATGTGGTTCTACCCCTTATAAATGTTACAAAAATCTTTCAAATAGCTCTAACTTGCACAATGCTTTCCGTTAATATAATACGCTGATTCTGTGAAAATCGTAAATACAACCTCTACTTCTGGAAGTCCAAAATCCATTACATATGTAGTAATGGCCTTGGCAAATCGATCACGAATTTCCTGTCCACGCTCGAACCATTTCACTTCAATAAGAGGAAACGCTTCTATTTCTTCTCCATTGAATACAAACGTAGAACTTGGTAGTTCCAACGTAAAATTATCCGTACCACACTCACAAATCTCTGCGAGCTCTTCTACTAATGGCTTGCTTATGTGTTTTAATTGTTCAGTAGTAATTCCACGAAACACAACATGCGGCATGTGAATTCCTCCGTTAGATAGTTTTATATTTGCTCACATCATAGCACAATTTACTTTGCTACACTAGAATCTATTGATACATTTCAATGACATTCTTAAGAATGATCATATGTTATTGAAGCAATACACGTATTGTAACTATTTTATTTCATTTTCAATAAAAAACAGCCTCACTAAGTTTTTTACACTTAATGAGGCCATTTGATTCACATTATTAATTATGGAACGTCGGTTTATAGAACGAACGATTATCAAGTGCAAAGACACGCTCTGTGTATTCACCTGGTTTTGTGCGTCCTAATGCGCGGTCCATCATGTTCATTTTTGCATCTAAGTTATCGATGTAGTGCAGAATTTCTGCTTCTTTTACTAACGGTGGTTTTGGGCTACCCCATTCTGCTTTTCCGTGGTGAGAAAGAACGATGTGTTGAAGAATTAATACTTCTTCTGCATCGATTTGCAGCTCGTCTGCTGCTTTACCAATTTCGTTCACCATAATAGAAATGTGGCCTAGTAAATTTCCTTCTAACGTGTACGTTGTAGAAATTGGGCCAGATAATTCGATTACTTTACCAAGGTCATGTAAAATAACGCCTGCATATAGTAAGTCTTTATCTAATGATGGGTATAGAGCCGCAATAGCTTTCGCTAAATCAAGCATCGATACAACGTGATAAGCTAGTCCAGATACGAACTCGTGATGATTTTTCGTCGCTGCTGGATATTCTAAAAATTCATTTTGATGCTTATTTAACAAATGTCTTGTTAGACGCTGAATGTTCGGGTTTCTCATTTCAAATATGTATTGCGTAATTTTTTCAACCATATCTTCTTTTTTCACTGGTGCTTTTTCTACGAAGTCTGAGATGTCCGTTACTTCATTTTCATTCGCAACACGGATTTGTTTCACACGTAATTGAATACGTCCTTTGTAGTTTAAAATATCACCAGCTACTTTAACGATTGTTTCTGCTACATATTGTTTCTCAACTTCTGGCGATACGTCCCATAGCTTCGCTTCAATATCTCCACTTGGATCTTGTAAGATTACTGTTAAAAATGGTTTCCCATTGCTTGCTAAACCTTTTGTCGCTGTTTTAATTAACAAGAAAACATCGACTTGTTCACCAACTTCATATTCTGCAATTTTCTTTTTCATTCGAATTCCTCCACCATATCAATTACTTTTAGTATAGCACACTACAACTCATTTTCTTTACGCTTATGCGTTAATTTTATAATCTGTTTTTCTGTAAAATACGTTAATAAATGCGCATGGCATGTAAAGAAGATGACTTGTCTATCTTTCGCAATTTCCTTTATTAGTTCAATCGTACGATTCGTCCTTATCGCATCAAAATGCACGAAACTATCATCAATAATAAATGGGTAATCATGCTCAAACGTTTTCGCTAACGCAAATCGTAACGATAAATATAACTGCTCCGCTGTCGCTTGGCTTAGTTCATGACTGTAAAAACGAATACCATCATTACGTTCCACAATGAACGGTTCCGCCTCTGACGGTGAAAAGATTTTACTATATCGTCCGCCTGTTAAATAGACGAAATACTCTTCTGATTTTTGTAAAATACGAGGAAGATGTACTTCATGATAATATTGCTTCGTTTTCGTTAATACTGTCTTCGCGGCCGCATAAGCAGCCCACTTCTTCACTTGTTCACGCACTTGCGCTTTTTTCATTTCCCATTCGTGCAGTAAATCACCGTACGTACTACCTTCTTCTAAATTCGCGATTTCCATACGATGTTTCGCAATACGCTCTGTCAGTTCTTTCTCTTTCATAAGACAATTTTGCGCGGCCGTCATTTCTTGCTTTAATTTTTCATCATAACCGTCAGCCTCATAATGTTCAGCTAATGATAAACTCGTTAAACGCTGTTCTAACAGATCAATTTGCGGTAATAAACGCCCTACTTGCTTCTCAGCATCTTCACGTTTTTCCGCCAGCTTACCTGCTTCTAAAAACATCTCTTCATCTGTAGAATGTGCGATATGCCATAAACTATCTCGTTCTACTAACAGTTGTTTCAATTGCTCTTGCATGAACTCATATTCTTCTTGCCATTCCGCAAGCTTCTCTTTTAACTGCTTACAAGTTTGACGTTTTTCTTTCTCATTTTGCATACGGCTTTGTGCCTCGTGCAGTTTACTATACTCCGCACTACCGATAACAGTTTCTAGTTTATGTTCAAATTGCGAAATCATTTCATATAATGAAGATTTCCGCTCACTTTGTTTCTCTAACTCGCGATATAATTGCTGCATTTTTTCCATACGCTCAAACGCCGGCAATATGTGTGCATACGTATAAAATTCAGGGAACATAAAGCGCACTTTATACACATTTACTTGTTCGCTAATGCGGAACGTTTCTCTCTCCCATTCCTCATACGATGAAACGACTTTATCATAAGCTCGCTCCATTTGCTGTAACTTATACGACTCACGCTCAAATAATTTACGTATCTCTTCATCTTTTTCTAATTGATAACGAACTGACATCGCTTCTTCACTTTGTCTCCCACCAGCACTTTGCTGAAGAGTAAGAAGCTCTTCTTGTAATCCACTTGACGGATCTTTATATAAAACGAGAGCAAGAACGATCCCTACAAAAATAATGACACTAATAAATAAGAGTAGGCGGTTGTCCATAAATAAGCTTGTGAATAAAACGACTGTGTTAATAAGAAGTAACAGAAGACAAACTCTTTGCCACTGTTTTTTCTTTTGCACTGCCGCTCCTGCCTTCTCTTCATACTTGCGCTTCATTCTCTCTGCGCCCATACCGATAAACGCCGCATCTTGGAATGACTTTTCTTTCTCAACTAGCGTATTTCGTTCTTCATCCGCTAACATTTGGTGCTTAACCTGTTTTATATTTTCTTCTTGTTCTTCTAGTTGCTCTTGCGCTACTTTAAAACGCTCGTCAAGCTGTACTTTTTGCGTTTCTAGTTCGCGCGCCTTTTGCACCGTTTGCGTAATTAACTCTTTCGTTGCCAAACTCATATCAAACGAAAGAACTGTTTCTTTTTCAAAAGTAGCACCGATTTGTTGCTCTAATTCTGCCAGTTCTTCTTTTATATTCGTAATTGTTCCTGTCATATCACGCATTTCTTGGCGTGCATTTTCGTAAGACATATGCTGCATACGAAGTTCTTCTACATAACTTTCTTTTTGTAAAAACTCTTCATCTATTTGAATCGATTCAATTTCCGATTGCACATTCTCTATTTTTTTATGGAGCGAATCAACTTGTAATTGGAGCGGCTCCATCTTCGCCTTAATCGCTTCATAACGCGCCATCCCGTTTACAGGAAACTGCCCGCTCTCGTTTTCTAACACTTTCTCATGCGCACACTTTTCAATAACGAGAGGCTCTAGCGCTGCTAATATTTCATAATCTTGCTTTCGCTTTTCTGCACTCTCTTTTTCCGCACGAACTGAAGCAAGTTTCTCTTCACTTTCTTTTAACTGCTCCACTTGCTTTTCATACGTGCCAATTTTCCCTTGCCACTCTTTCATCTTCTCTTCAAGCTTCTTCATTTCTTGCAGTGACACGTTAATTTCTGGTTTACGACCGCTCGGCTTAAAGCGCTGATCCATTTCTTTTTCTAGCTTTTTATCTAGCTGTAATAACGCATCGCTTCCGACTGCGCTTGCCGAAAATAAATAATTTCCGATATCCGCTTCGCCTAGCTGATGAATATTTTGAAGACCGTGCATATCAAATGAAAAGACAGATTCAAATAAATTTTCATTCATCCCGCTTAATATATCGTGTAAAATTTCCTCGTTGGCCGTTTTCCCGTCTTCAAAATACACGGTCACCTCGCCAGCTGCCGTCTTTGGCAATCGCTCAATTTTCAAACGGCCGTACTTCTCTGTTTGTACAGTCATCGCACCGCCATACTTGCCGCCTTCTTTCGGCTCATAACGGCGCTGTCCTCTCGTTGGAAAACCGAATAAAATACTTTTCATAAATGAGCGAATTGTCGATTTCCCCGCTTCATTTTCACCGTATAACACTGCCAGCATTGACAGATCCATTTCCACATTTTCTAATTTTCCGTACCCATAAATATGGAGTTTTTCAATTCTCATTTCTTATCCCTCTCTTGCTGGAATAATTGCTCTAAAATAATATTTTCTGCTTCCTTTTGAATCTCTTTCTTCTCTTCTTCTGTAAAAGATTCAATACTATTACGCGCTACAGGAGATGTCCAAATCGTGCGTAACACGCCGTCCATATTGGTGAAAGCTTCTAGCTCTTTTAGCACACTACCGACGAAATGATTTTCCTCTTTCAAACGCTCGATTTCCGCAAAAGAAACCGTCTCATTTTTCCACTTCATCGCATATACAAAATCTTTTCGCTCTTCGCCCGCTGCTAAAATATGAAAAATCTCTTCCACACGTTTTTCATCACGTAAATAAGGAGAAAGTGGGCCTTGTCCTGTAAATACGACAGTAAGTAGCGTACCTTCCGCTTCTCTTCGGCACTCATTCATCGTACTCGATGCGCTCGTCATAAGTTCATCAACAGTTTCAAGTCCATCAATATTCACTTCTATCTCATCCCACACAACATCTGCCGTATGGAAAAATGAACATTGCGTTCCTTGTTTCGTAAGTTCAATAAGGTACGCACCTTTCTCACCTGTTTCCTTACGATGACGTCCTTGTATATTCCCTGGATAAATAATGCATGGCTCTTCTGATAAAATTTCACGTTTATGTATATGGCCAAGAGCCCAATAATCAAACTGCTTTTCTTTCAGCTCACGAATTTGAAACGGTGCATAGCGGTTATGCTCTGCATCTCCTTCCACACTTCCGTGAAGCATGCCAATATGAAAAGGCGCATCACTCATTTTCGTATACTGTGCTGTCATATTATCCGTTACCGCTTGCTGCAAATAACTAAACCCGTAAATAGAAGCTAGTAGCTCACCATTTTTATAAAATGATTTCTCTTCTACATAAGGCTCCGTAAACACATGAACATTTTCCGGAAACTCAATTGCTGCCCAGCTTCCACCTAAATGATCATGGTTACCGTGAATAATAAAAACAGGGATATCATACTGCGACAGTCTCTTCATTTGCTCGCGCACAAACACTTGCGCTCTCAAACTTCTCGTCTCCGCATCATACAAATCCCCGGCTAGTAATACGAAATCAACGCGCTCTTGAATCGCTTTATCAACAATACGCTCAAATGATTCAAACGTACTTTGCTTCATTCTCTCCCAAACAGACTGCGCAACATTCATTTCCATCCCTTTAAACGGACTATCCAAATGCAAATCAGCCGCATGTATAAACTTCACTTGTTTCACAAATAACGATCCTTTCTATCTTTCAAAAGTTTCATTTTATCAAAATTAAAATTGCTGAAAACTAATAATCATCGGGAATGAATAACTCCCCGATGATTAAAGTTTCACCTTATTGTAACACGCAATGTCATATATTTCTTTGCATATTCTAGTGATTTATGCCAAAATAGTTATAAGATTCTGATTTTTATTATTGGAGGGAATTTTCATGGGAGTATACGTTCTAACAGTCTTTGAAAAAGATGGTTCAAAAGCATTAGACGAATCATTCGAGGCGGCAACTGAAAAAGAAGCGAAAGCAAAAGGTGAATCTATTTTACAAGAAAAAGGATTGTATGAAAAAACACATCGTTGCACATCTTCTGCAGGTAAGCTCGTTTTATTCCAGCGCTAAAAAAAGAAGCGTCATCCGCTTCTTTTTACTCTACTATATCTTCGTCACACCACGTAAACACCACATCTAGAATGCGATTACCGATACGTACGCGCTTATTCCATTTTCCTGTTTGGATCTGATGTTGCAATTCTGCTTTCATCTTTTCCGTCCAGTCGTGAATCGTTTCACTACCGTTGTACGGATATACGCCTGGAAACTCTTCCTGCAGTAGATGCAAGCTCTCTGCATCAAAATGAAAATGGAAGAAGTAGTTTGCTGTAAGCGATGGTTCTTGCAATCGTAAAAAATGATCATCAACTTGCTTTCTATTCCTATAGAAAGTAAAGATATTCACTTTACCGCTCGTAATTTGGTCAATTTGAATTTCGTGCTTCTCTATAATCACGTCTTGCCCACCTCGTTATATACTACCTTTAGTATATATGTCTTTTGCAACAAAGTTAACCATTTTCGCGCGAAATTCATTTCCTTCATTATATTACCTGTACCTCCAAGTACAATCAGAACAAATAAAAACAAATTTGAAGGGGAGCGATCACATGTATTTCGGAAGCAAAGGTTGGTATGTAAAAGAACTTAAAAAATTAGGTATTCGCACTTACGAAGGTAAAAAACTAGAATCGTATCGTACGCATGTGTTATCTAGTTTACTTGAGAGAATGAAGAAGGCTTCGGCTTAATTGATGTAGGAAGCAACTACGGTTGCTTCCTTTTTATTTACTAAATAAAAAGAAAATCATTATACCTTAACTTTTTAACTTTACCGTTATACTTCCTTGATAGAAACCGCCCATTATCAACTGAATCTCTAGTACCAAATACTCTTCCAGATAATCATTTGTATATATTTTAAATTCTCCATACTTATTAACTCGTCCGCTTCCAACATACATATCACTACTTGTTATGACAATTGTTGAATGAGATTCTGCACGGCCCAATATACGATTATTACTATAGTCCAAAGCATCCACATTTATTTTTTGATGAATATTATTAACTGAATCTCTACATTTATTTTCACACAAATTAACATTGCTTTCTTCTGCCCTCGAAAGTGCTCGATTCCTGCTAGTCTTTTCTGAAGAGAAAGCAACATTCCCCAGCCAACTAAACCTATCAAATATAGTAATAGGTAGAAACATCTACGTTAACTCCCCCATTCTTCCAATACTTCCTTCTCATTTTTTTATCAACTACAGTCTTTTAATGAGCTTACAGCAATACGTTTTATGTTGGGATAAAAGAAAACAGCTTTGATTTTCCATTCAATTTCGCACTGTTAATTTGTACAGAATACATAGAATACTGTTTTTCACCCCAGATGCAATGACAACACTACACAAAAGAAACCACGGTCCATTAAATGTAAATCCATCTTCAAATATATTAATAATAATTATGTTGCCAATTATTAAGAGAACCCATGAAATGGAAAACTGTTTTCCATTTGTAATATATAAAATTTCATCCTCATAACAGACTGTAATTCCCCCACCTTGCCAAACACCAATAGCGAAAGAAAAAAGCGTAACTGCCAGTAACTCTGCTTGTAAATCTCTAGTCATTGGTTGCGGCGCCATATAAGTAATAATCCCTATCATCATGAGAAAAGTTATAATATCTATCCAGTTTAATTTTCTTTGTTTGCTTTGCAGCCAAATAAAGAAAATTACTACAGAAATTAAAAACAAAGTTGTCATTTAATTATTCTTCTTCCTTTCCTACATTGTTCTTAAATCGCTCATACTTTCTGAAGCATAACATGAGAAAGAAATAAAAAAATCGTACAAAAGGGCAAGCCTATAATGTACGATTGGGCATATATAATGTTTTAAAAATGAATTAACTTCCTTTCAATAGATACAGCTACTGCTTCTGACCGTGAATTAACACCTAATTTATTGTATATATTTGTTAAATATGCTTTTACCGTTCGCTCAGCTATTCCCATATCAAATGCAATTTCTTTATTCTTATATCCGCGCGCAATAGCTTTCAGCACAAACAATTCTTTAACCGTTAAGTTATTTTCTGCAACCTTATCAGCATGTACTTCTTTCCTTTTATACTTCACTATCTTTTCCATAATATTTGGTTGTAGTAAAATCTCACCTCGAATAGCCGCTTCCAATGTTCGAAACAAATTCTCTCGATCCGTATCTTTTAGCAAATATCCTTTTGCCCCTAACTCAATTCCCTTTAGCATTAATTCATCTTCGTTATAAGTAGTTAATATAATAATCGGCGTATGGTTTTGTTTTTCATTCAAAGCCTCAATTGTTTCTAAACCACTCATTTTAGGCATATTCAAATCCATTAAAATGACATCAGGTTTCTTCTTTTCTATGAAAGAAAGGGCTTCTTCTCCGTTTGCAGCCTCACCTATAATTTGAAATGAATCACTCGTTTCTATTATTAATTTCAGACCTTCTCTTACAACGAAATGATCATCTACAATTAATACGTTATGCTTCATGGCTATCTCCTTCTTTACTTATAGGCACTTGAATATACACTTTCGTACCTTTCATCTTTTCACTCAATATATGTATTTCTCCCTTAATCAATCGAACTCGCTCATTTAGACCAATTAAACCATAATGTCCAGGATTCTTACCGATATATCTAGTGTCAAAACCAATTCCATTATCTTCAATTTCAATAGTAAGTTTTTCAAGATCATCGATATATTCAACATTTAAATTTACATCTGCTGCCTGTGAATGTTTTGCGATATTTGTTAAACATTCACTAATTACATATAAGCAGTGCTCTTTTACTACGCTTGAAATATACGGTGGACTTTGGATAGTAAATCTCACATGTATAGACGTAGCTTCAGAAAAACGTTGAACCTCTTCTTTTACTGCTCCATTAAATGAATTAGTAGTATGACGCAAATCATCAATAACCAACCTTGCATCATGTAAAGTTTGTCTCGCTCTTATCATAGTTTGTTTCATAATCTCTTGAGATCGTCCTGTATTCCCTTTTTGCATATGGGCATCTATCGCTTCCAATTGCATAATTAAGCTTGCTAAACCTTGCGCTAACGTATCATGTAAATCTCTTGCCATACGCTGCCTTTCATTAGCTAATGTCAATTCTTCCACTCTCATATATGCGGACTCTAACTCTTGAATATAGCTCTGTATACGATTACGTGCATCAAATTGCTGCTTATTAATATAAGAAAAAGGAATAATAATTGCTAACACTAAAAGAAACATAGAGATAAGAATAGCTAATTTATTCACACCATAATTGATACTAATTGCAGCACAAAATATTGCATACATAAGAGTAAAAACTGCCATTACTTTAAATATATTGTTATAAACATATAAACTTTGGGCGATTAAAATAGGAGTTAATCCAACAAAAATCGCTATCGAAGCATTTGTTGCAATAAATGCAGCCAAAAACACAATGAAAAGTTGTACAAAAAAGAAGTACAACAATTGCCTATTTTTTAATGAACTCGCATACCAATGAAAAATAGTATGAATAACAATGACTATTGTAAAGAAAAAACTATCCATAGAGAAAATATTATTACGAAATTCTAAAAGTATTGAAGCTATATATACGAGTGTAATCCATAAAATAATAAACCTTCTTGGTATAAATACTACTTCCAATACATTTGTATCCAAATCTATATTTAAACTTATTTTTTTCATATCTGACCTCCACCATTACATTATACAAGATGCAACTTACATTTTGATAAAGTGAAGGCTTTTACATATAGCCCGACTCCCACAAATAGCGGGATAAGTCACTTATTCCTCTTCATCCTCATTACCAAATAAAAATATGAATTATTTTATATAGAAATACATTGATGTTTATGTAAGATTATTATTCAGCAATCCATACAATGCTACATAATTAATGTATATTTTAAAAGTTTGCACAATCAAAATCTCCTCAAAGTATAAACGACGACTTTCTGTTCCCTTTTATTTAGTGCTAATGAAATAATCATTTAAACTGAAAATGCTATAATAAACCCAATCAAACTAAGGGGGAAAATGACTTTGGACGGAAAACACATTCAATTTCACAAGTTCGGCAACCCAAAAGATGTATTACAAGTTGAATATAAAAATATAGAACCATTAAAAGATAATGAAGTGCTAGTTCGTATGTTAGTTAGACCGATTAATCCATCTGACTTAATTCCCGTTACCGGAGCATATGCCCATAGAATCCCATTACCTAACATACCTGGTTATGAAGGTATTGGTATTGTAGAAGATGTGGGAGCTTTTGTTTCTAGAGATCTTATCGGTAAACGTGTTTTACCGTTACGCGGAGAAGGTACTTGGCAAGAATATGTGAAGACGTCAGCTGATTTTGTAGTGCCTATTCCTGATTCCATTGATGATTTCACAGCGGCACAAATGTATATTAATCCTCTTACGGCATGGGTTACATGTACAGAAACGCTAAACTTACAACGTAATGATGTTTTATTAGTGAATGCTTGTGGATCCGCTATTGGACATCTTTTTGCGCAGTTATCACAAATTTTAAACTTCCGACTCATTGCCGTGACAAGAAATAATAAGCATACAGAGGAGTTACTACGCCTTGGTGCTGCATATGTAATCGATACTTCCACTGCCCCGCTTTATGAAACCGTTATGACATTAACAAACGGGCTCGGCGCGGATGCTGCAATTGATTCTATCGGGGGATCGGATGGAAATGAATTAGCTTTCTCAATACGTCCAAACGGGCACTTTTTAACGATCGGTCTTCTATCAGGTGTACAAGTTAACTGGGCAGAGATTGTCACGAAAGCAAAAGTGCACGCAAACATATTTCATTTACGACATTGGAATAAAGAAGTGTCACCATATAAATGGCAAGAAACGTTTCGTCATTTAATTCGCTTAGTAGAAAATAAACAATTACGTTTTATGAAAGTACATTCTACATACGACCTAACAGATGTGAAAACAGCGGTTGATATCGTGCAGTCTGCTGAGAAAGCTAAAGGGAAAGTGTTTTTGACGAGTTATTGACTACAGTTGAAGGAGTCTTTTTGATTGGCCATTTAAATAGACTAGATAGTACGTTTAGGAATACCTAATTGTAAGTATCTGGTATAATTCTATTAAAAGGTGAAAGGAGATTTTCACATGTGGCTAATCACGGCAATCGCGCCTGTTGTAATAGTTGGTGGAATTGTAGTATTTGTAATTAAAAGATTGGAACATAAATATAAGAACGGAAAATTAGGTAAGAAAAAATCTCAAAAAGCTCAACTGTTATTAGATAGTTTCATACCTATGGGAATGCTTGTCGGCTGTATGATCGGTTTGATTTTCGGTATGTTTTTTCCGGATTCCTCACTACTTTCCATTAGTTTAGGATCTGGAATAGGCTATTTATTTGGTTATTTCGCCTATGAAATTTATAGCAAGACAGGTAACAATTTTTCATAATCCAAAAAGAATAAGCGGGACAGTACATAGTCGTAATATACAATATATACTGTCCTTTATTTTTGCATCAACGTTATCACCTTACCTTCCACATCCTATACACCTTTTTTATTGAGTTTCCTCTCCTTACATTATTTATCATAAAGTTAACACTCTCGTTAAACATATATAAAGATTGTTGTATTTCTTACTTTTCTCCTTGAAAACAATATATACTACATTTGAAATAAGCGGGTACGTCTGCTTATTATCTAAATTCCCGTGCAATACCCCCTCACGAAATGCTAGGAGCAATCCTAGCATTTTTTACAATAACGTTTTGCTTATTTTTTGTACTTATAATACGCCATCAGCTCTTCTTCATTTTAACTGTAGTCATGAAACAAAAAAATCCCCTCAAAGCATGAACTTCAAGGGGGAGCCTGTTTTTTATTTACTTATATACGTACAGCTGTACCACTTACAGCAACCATTAACATTCCATCACGAACAACTTCGTAATCTACGTCAATACCAACGATAGCGTTCGCACCTTTTTGTTTTGCAAGTTCTTTCATTTCATCCATTGCGATATCACGAGCTTCTTTTAGCTTGCTTTCGTAAGAACCAGCACGACCACCGACAACATCACGAACAGAAGCGAATAAGTCGCGAACAATATTTGCACCCATAATAGCTTCACCATTTACAATATCGATATACTCAATAATTTCTTTACCTTGAATTCCAGACGTTGTTGTTACAATCATGACTGACACGCTCCTAATAAGTTGTAGTTTGAATAAGCTTTCTTATGTCTTTATTATGACATGGAACAAGTAACTAATCTATTGAATTACCTTACAGGAATGTGACAGTTTTGTAAGAATACAGCGACTATTTTGTTCACTAAAGCGCTTTAACATTAGGATACATAAACGATTCTCTATTTTCCTTCCAGTCCTGTTCTACTTCTTTAAAAGTTGGTCGCCCTAATTCTTCATTGTTTTTCTGTTTACGAAACCATTTCTTCACATACTGTTCTCCACTTTTATTTTGAACTATACAAAGGAAGCTATTACTACTATCCTTTACTATTTTTACAATCACGAAAAGACACCTCTTCCCTTTTAAATAACAGAATAGAACTTGATCTTTTACTATAAGCCCTTCCTCTCTTATAGTTATACGACTCCTCGGCCGCGCCAAAGTTGTAAGATCAAAAAACGATATTCACTATGTTTACATTTTTCATCATTGATATGTGAAGTACATATTATTTAAAGAAATCAGAGTTATAAGCATTGTGCTTATCAAATATTTTATAGATTTCTAACTTATCATCTAATTTTGCATCTACTAAAATTAATATATTTCCATCGTAAATGTATTCTTCATATTTTTTAGCATGTTCTTCGGGAATTCCTAATCCGATAAATGCTCCTATTAAACTTCCAGCTCCTCCGCCAATACCGGCTCCTCCAATAGCTGCTGCAATAGGTCCCGCTGCTACGATTGGACCCATTCCAGAAACGGCAAGTATACCAAGACCTGTTAATAAACCACCGAGTCCGCCTGCTACTCCTCCTGCCACAAGCCCTGTTGCTGAAAAGATATCCGCTTTATGTGCAGTTTCATGATTCACTTTTTCACCCGATTTTTCTTCCAGATGTTCAATTTCCTTTTGATCCTTCGCAATAGCTGAAATATTATCCGCCGAGTATCCTTTATCATTTAATTCATTAATAACACATGCCGCATCATCAATTGTTCTAAAAACACCTACTATTTTTCTATCTACATCCATAACTATTAACCTCCTAAAGTTTTATATAATGTATCTTTATCTTTCTTCATTTCTGTATACACTAATCTTTTTATTAACATAACCATTTACGAAAAAAGCGAATAGTAAAAGGATTACAAGCGAACTACTTAACAAGTAAATTAAATCAAATGTAATATCAATCATCATTTCATTCATGTATACCACGCTCCTTTTTATTTAAAGTAAAAGTATATTTTTATAGACTAGAAATCTTATAATTCATCTTCAGTCAATCTCTTTGTAGTATATGTATACCCTTCGTAACGCTTTCTAAACGTAAAAAACTATAATTATATTTTTTTACGTTTATATGTTTAACATTTTTTAAAACGGGTATGTTTATATTGTTATGCTTACTATATGGAAAGGAATATTTTGATGAACGCAATCCAATCTACTACTATTCTTTATAATGAAACACCTACAATAACGCAGATTCATCATTTTTATGCTTTAATGACAACATTTCAAACGAATGTATTTATAAGTAAACATGGAACACTTACTTCTATTAAAAACTTAAGCACATTAGTATCCTTTTTCCTTACTGTAAAAAAGAGAGAGCTTGTATTATTTATCTTTGAAGGAATAGATGCAAAAAAAGCTTTAAGAACACTCTTTCCTTCTTAAAAGTTATATGATCCCCCTATTCCCTCGATTGTTACTTTTCATATATAGTTTTATATTTCAAAATGATTTCCTCTATGAAAAACGAGCCCCCTAATACAATAGGGGGATTTCTAGTTTGGCCTTATGAAAACTGATATAATATATATTACGTTTTTCATTCTTTACAATAGAAAACTTTGAATAACCTTGAAGGTAGGAATTTTTAATGAAATCGAAAGCAAAATTTAGTATCCGCTACAAAATTATGGCTGGTTATTTAGTTATCATTTTGTTCTTACTTATTTCTTTCATTATGCTAAACAATGAGATTTCTAGTTTACAAAAATCTCGTAATTTTATTATTGATCACGATTTTAAAGTTCTTAATTTAACGAATCAAGTGGAGAAAGAATTGCTAACAATTGAAAATAAAGCGAAAGGATTTGTCACTTCTAATGATGCAAATTACGTGCAATCTCTTAACGCTGCGGAAAAGGATTACGAAAAACATTATCAAGATCTTTTGGCTCTATTAGAGGATAACCCCTCTCAACAAGAAAAATTAAAACAGATTAATGAAAACATTACTAGTTGGATTAATAAAGAGATTCACCCATTCATTACAAATCACAATAGTAATAACGTACAAGCAATCGACACGACTCAAATTCAATCATTACAATCGCAGCTAACTAACTTCCGTAGTATAGAGGAGCAACTAACGAAAAAAAGAGCTGCACAATTAGATACTGAAAATAATAAATTAGAGATTTGGTTATACAGTTTATTGTTCTTACTTTCTTGTATTTCTATTATCATTTCACTCTATATTTCGAATTCCATTACAAAAACGATTAAAAATGTAATTCAAGTTATTAAATCCATTTCTTCGAAAGAAAAAATTACGGAAAGAATTCATGTAAACAGCCATGATGAAATAAAAGATCTAGCTCACACAACGAACCACTTACTAGACGAAATATCGAAAAGAGAGTGGTTGCAAACCGAGCTTGCAGAATTAATTTTAATGTATCAAGGTGTACCTTCTATTGAGATGTTGGGTAACAAAATTCTTAGTGGAGTTATACAAAAAACGCAAACTTCTTGCGGTGCATTTTATGTACGTGAAGAAATTGAAGAAACTGTCTACTATGTGAAGAAAGCTTCTTTCGCCGATCAAGGTGCTGATATTGGGAAACAATCCATTAAAATGGGTGAAGGTTTCATTGGACAGTCTGCTTTAGAAAAGAAAAGTTTTATTCTCAGGGACATACCTGAAGAGTTTCGTTACGTTACTACTGGATTATTAGAAATACGCCCTAAAAACCTACTAGTCATCCCTATCTTATTTGAAGATGAAGTAATCGCAGTAATGGAGTTAGTAAGTGTAACTGAGATTTCAGAATTGCATCAAGATTTAATTCAACAAACTGTTGATAATCTAGGTTTAACGATCCATAGCATTATAGGACGTATGCGAATTCAAACTCTTTTACATGAATCACAAGCAATGACAGAAGAGTTGCAAGTTCAATCAGAAGAATTGCAAACGCAAGCTGAAGAACTACAAATGCAAGCCGAAGAATTACGAACAACGAATGAACAATTAGAGTCTAGAACTGAAGAAGCTGAACAAAAGACAGCTGACTTACAAATTACTAAATCAGAATTAGAAGAAAAAGCAAGTGAGTTATTACGTGGCTCAAAATACAAATCAGAATTTCTAGCAAATATGTCACATGAATTACGCACACCGTTAAATAGTATTTTACTATTATCTGAAATGTTAAAAGAAAATCATGATAATCATTTATCCGATGATGAAATTGAATTAGCAACCGTCATTCATTCATCAGGGAAAGATTTACTTACTTTAATTAATGATATATTAGATTTATCTAAAGTAGAAGCCGGAAAACTTGATGTCATTTTTGAAGCAACGAACATAAGTGATATGGCAGCAAGTATGCAGCAAAACTTTTTACATATCGCTGCACAAAAAAACGTTGAATTTACTGTTGAAGACAGTGACACGATTCCTGATCTGTTTTATACAGATGCAAAACGGATTGAGCAAATTATTAAAAACTTATTATCCAATGCATTTAAATTCACGGAAAAAGGATCCGTTTCTTTACATTTCGATTCGATAGAAACAACCCATTTAAGTGATGAAATGCAGTCTATAAGTAATGATTGGATGACAATTTCGGTAAAAGATACTGGTATTGGTATCGCAAAAGAACAGCATCAACTCATTTTCGAAGCCTTTCAACAGGCAGATGGAGCAACGATTCGGAAATATGGTGGTACAGGCTTAGGGTTATCTATTTGTAAAGAGTTTGCTAGATTATTAGGTGGTTGGATTACGTTAGAGAGTAATGTAGGAGAAGGCAGTACTTTCACGGTATATATCCCTAACCTTCCAAATGGATTAAATGATATACAGGTATCCAGTTTAGAAGTCGCAGCAACGATAGATGACGTTATTCCTGTTGAAGTGGTTGAGGAAACTATAGTGACTCCAGAAACAGATAACGTCTTCCAAGAGAAAACCATTTTAATTGTCGATGATGATCACCGAAATATATTTGCATTACAAAATGCATTAGAAAAACAACATGCCAACATTATTACTGCACAAAACGGTATAGAGTGTTTAAAAATACTTAAAAACAATACAAATATTGACCTTATCTTAATGGATATTATGATGCCGAATATGGATGGTTATGAAACGATGGAACATATCCGAATGAACTTAAGTTTACATGAAATACCTATTATCGCATTAACTGCGAAAGCAATGCCAAATGATAAAGAAAAATGTTTATCTGCTGGCGCTTCAGATTATATAAGTAAACCATTAAATTTACATCAACTCTATTCAGTAATGAGTGTATGGTTAATAAAATAAGTGAGGTTTAATTTAAGTGGAAAATAAGTATTATAATTTTGATCCATCCGTCGATATGGATAAGCGCACGAACTTAGAAATTGAATTACTATTGGAAGCGGTATTTAAACTATCTGGCTTCGATTTTCGCCAATATGCTCGTACATCTATTTATAGAAGAATTTGTAATCGAATGCAGATTTCTAATATACCAACCATTTCAAAATTAATTGAAAATGTAATTCATGAGGAAGGCTTTTTAGAACAGTTATTAAATGATTTCTCCATTAACGTAACTGAAATGTTCCGTAACCCTAACTTTTTTAAAGCGCTAAGAGAGCATGTCATTCCTGAATTAAAAAAGTATCCTGAAATTAGAATTTGGCATGCTGGATGCGCAACCGGTGAAGAAGTATTATCAATGTCTATCTTACTTCACGAAGAAGGATTAAGTGAAAAAGCTGTTATTTACGCAACAGATATGAATACAAATGTGTTAGAAAAAGCAAAACAAGGCATCCTTCCGTTAAATAAAATGCAAACTTATACGAAAAACTATTTACAAGCTGGCGGTACACAAGCATTTTCTAACTATTATTCAACAGATAATCGCTTTGCTTATTTTAATCCATCTCTTTTACAAAACATTATTTTTGCGCAGCATAATTTAGTAACTGATCAATCTTTTAACGAATTTCATATTATACTTTGCCGTAACGTTTTAATTTACTTTACAGGTAAACTTCAAAACCAAGTACAGCAACTATTTTATGAAAGCTTAGGTCATAATGGATTCCTATGTTTAGGAAATAAAGAAACTCTTCGTTTTTCAAATATAATGCCGCATTATATCCAGTTTAATCCGAACGAACAAATCTATCAAAAAATACAATAAAAGCGTATGAAATCCTCTGTTTGGATTTCATACGCTTTTTATTTCGCATTCGTTTGTATCATAATGAGGCACATATCATCTGATTGTTCTTTCTTCTGTTCTTCCTTATAAAACCCTTCTATCTCTTCTTCTAAATCTCCCCATTTTCTTTCTGTAAAAGCACGTAATTTCTCTTCAGACTCAAATTCATCATTTGCAATTGCTTCAAGAACACCATCTGTAAACAATACGATTTGAGCGTTCTTCTCAAAAGGTATAACTGTCTTTTTAACTTTTATTTCATCAAAAAATCCTACCGCGCAACTCCCGCGATTTAGTTCCACTACATTCGCTTCATCCACTAAAACGTATCCAGAAGGATGTCCTGCATTTACATATTCAATTGTTCTCTTTTCTGTATCCACTACTAAGTATATCGCTGTAAAATAATATGGAATATTGTCATTCTCATTATGTAAAAGAGTCATATATTTATTTAAGTCTTTAATGACGAGTTCTGGATCGATTAAACATTTAATCGTTTCACGTAATACAGACGAAATAAACATACAAACTAATGAAGCAGATATACCATGTCCCATCACATCCAATAATATAATACCGTAGCGGTTTTCATCGATTTTATACCAATAATACATATCTCCAGCTAGTTTGAATGAAGGTAAATAGCTTGCTTCAATTTTTATATGATCTTCTCTTAATGGGCTACTTAATAAGTTTCTTTGTACTTGTGTAGCTAAATCCAACTCATTACGAAGGTTTTCTTCTTGTTCTTTATGCCAATTTAATTCCGATTTCAAGCGTAATGCTACACGCATACGCGCTAACAATTCAACTTTATTTATCGGTTTCGTAATATAATCCATTGCGCCTATATCAAGCGCTTCAGCTAATTTATTCGCATCTTCTAAAGCTGTTACAAAAATAATAGGAATATCTTTAAACTTCTCCTCTTTTTGTAATCGCCTACAAACTTCAAGTCCGTCAATTTCAGGCATCATAATATCTAATAGTATTAAATCAATTTCATTATGCCTGGAAGAATCTTCTCCAAATTGAATGTATTCGAAAAGCTCTTGTGCAGAATTAAGCGATACAAGATCCTGATATCCGGCTTGTTTTAAAATTTTTTCAATTACAAAGATGTTAACCGGATTATCATCGACAATTAAAATGGACACAAGTTATTTCCCCTTTTCTTATATAAAATGTACATCGATTATCATTTTCTATTTTTCTAGTATTACATACTCAGTTACAAAATGAAAATTTCCTACTCAAACATATTTTTTATACAGAAAAAGAACAAACCCCCAGAAATGAGAGTTTGTTCTTTCACTCTATAAAGTGAAACTTTAATCAGTGGGGGTTTTCTTCATCCCCCACTGATTATTAGTTGAACCAATCGGACTTTTATGGGAATCAGTGGGGGTTTTCTTCATCCCCCACTGATTATTAGAATCGGACTTTTATGGGCAGCCCGATCCCCACCTAAATTCTTTGCTTTCACTAAATTTTGAGGTGGGGGTCTTACTGCCCATTAAGGTGGGGTAAATTTCCACTTTTAATTTAACACCATTGCTTTATCACTTAAAAGACGATCTAACTCTTCCATATGATTTGTTTCATCTGCGATCATATCTTCTAACTTTACAACTAACTCTGTCATATTTAACTTCGCTGCCTGTTCTTTTCTCATTTCATAACGCTTAATTGTTTCATATTCTGACTTCCTAGCTTCTTCTAACATTTCTCTAACATCTTCTACTTGTTTCACTGGTAAAGGGATCGTAGTAGGTGTACCACCTAACGTCTTAATTTTCTCCGCTAAATATAGGGCATGTCCTTGTTCATCACTAATTTCAGATTCAAAGAAAGGTTTTAACACTTGTCTATATATACCAGAAACTGTAGCTGCATTATGGTTATACATAATAATTGCCGAGTATTCTCCTGCTAAATCTTCATTCAATCCTTCGATTAGTTCTTTCACATCGTGTGACATTTTTATATCTCCTCCTATACTTAATAACTACCCCTTTTCTCATGTTTTAAACATAATTCTTTAAAATTTTTTATGTATCTAAAAACGCCGCTTGCTTCAATTTACTTATCGCTTGTCTTTTAATACGAGAAACGTGCATTTGTGAAATACCTAATCGTTCCCCTGTATCCTTTTGATTTAAATTTTCACCAAATATATAATGAATAACACTCTTTTCCGTATCATTTAATACGTTAAAAATATCCTTTAAAACGAGACGTCTTTCTGTCTCTTCATATCCTTGCTCTACCTCACCTACAGATTCAATTCTCGCTACCGAACTGCCATCAGATGAGTTTTCAACTACATCATCTAAGGAAGATACTCTATAATTATTTTTCGCATCCATAATTTCTAGCACTTCCTCTTCGGATAGTCCTAAATGATCTGCAATCTCTATAATCTTCGGTGAACGTTGCAGGTGATCTGTTAGCTCCTCTATCGCAAGTTTAATCTTCCCGCCTAAATCTTTAATTCGCCTTGGAACATGAATACCCCAAGTTTTATCACGTAAATACTTTTTCATTTCCCCTACTATCGTAGGTATTGCAAAAGGCTCAAAAGCATTCCCTATCGAATAATCATACCTTCTTATTGCGCCTAAGAGCCCTAACATTCCTACTTGTATAATATCCTCATGCATCGGCCCGCCTTTTGAATAACGATATGCAATGGAATGTACGAGATTTTTATAGTGATTAACTAATTTTTCCTGTGCTTCATCACATTGGTTTTGTTGGAAGTCTGCAATTAGTTTAATAACGTCTTCCTTAGTAAGATTCGTAGGTTGAGATTGGATTTCCATCATTCTCCACCTGCTCTCTTTGTATATATTTTGTCATTAAAACCGTCATGCCCTCATCATGCATAATTTGTATATCATCCATTAACGTATTGATTAAATATAAACCTAAACCATTTTCCGGCAAATGTTCTACTGGTTTACTAATATCATACGGGCCAACTTTACTTCTTAAGTTATTAAAATCAAAGCTAACCCCATTATCCGCAACCATAATTTCTAATCGATCTACATATAGCCCAAAGACAATTGCAATTTCTCCAACGTCTTCTTTGTATGCATGTTGTACAATATTTGTACATGCTTCACTAATAGCAATTTTCATATCTTCTATATCGTCATAAGCAAAGCCCATTCGATTCGCAACACCAGCCATTGTTAAACGAATAATAGCTACATATTCTGCTTTTGCAGGAATTTTCATTTCTATCGTTTCAAAATTCTCCATCATCCCTAGTCACCTTCTTTCTACTTTTTCAAAATCGGAATTCAAATTTAATATTTCTGTTAGTCCTGTAATATCAAATAATCTTTTTAACCTTTTAGATACACCAATAAACTCTAGTTTTCCATCATTTTTCTTAACTGCTTTTAATAGCGCTATAAAAACCCCTAAACCTGTACTATCCATATAATCTACCTTATTAAAATCTACGACAATATGAACCTCTTTTTCACTTGCAATAGGCATGATCTTATTTTTTAAATCTGATGCCGTATATGCATCAATCTCACCATTAAGTTGTACCGTATAACCTACATCATTTTGCAAAATATTTATTCCCAAATTCATCATTTCCGCCCCCTTATCTCAAACTACTACTATGTTAATTACCCATAAAAATTAATTTTAAACATATTTTTTTATTTTCATTATAAATAAATTTTCTACACCTTTCTCAGCTTAACACCTAAAAAATATTATCAAATGTTTAAACTTTATAAATTTGTGTATGTATTATGTATAAACATTATTTTTAGGGGGATCTATCTATGGAAGAGCACAACTTTAAAAAGGGAGATTTCGTTCAATTTTCTTATCGACACGATCATGCTACAAAATTAGTTGGTTCCATTATTAACATACTGACGAATACAATTGTAGTTGATATAGGCAATAGTGAGGACTTATCCCATATAGAACCAAGGCAGGTCGTAAAAATAAATAATTGTAAAAAAGTAACGATGGTTTAATACATAATAGAAAGTGTAATTTCAATGAGCGGGGGACCTTCACTTCCCCGCTCATTCCTATGCAGATTACATAAAAAAGCATCCAAATTAGTTTAATTGGATGCTTTTTTATGTATATTTATCACTCTATTAACTTTATAGCTATATATAATAAACTTGAGATTACTATTCATTATCATACTTACGCTTTCCGTAGCATTCTAGAAAAGAATGTAACGATTAAAATAAAGACGATTGCACCTAATAACGCTGGAAGAATAAAAATGCCTCCCCATTCAGGACCCCAATGACCAAATAACGCACTACCTACCCAAGATCCGATTAATCCGGCAATAATATTACCAACTATACCTAAAGGAAAGTCTTTTCCTGTAATCATTCCAGCTAACGCACCAATAAGTCCACCTACAATACACGTAATAATAAGTCCCACAATTAAACCTCCTATATTCGTTTTATATTGGATTTATCAAGCTTTGGTATGTAACCAAAGCTTGATAAACATGTATTATTCTTTATTATCCAATCCATCACTTATCTTTTGTTTCACTTTTCCCACTTTTTCTTTTATCGTTCCTTTTGTCTTCTCCCACTTCCCTTCATTTTTCAACTCTCTATCTTCTGTAACTTCACCAATTCCTTCTTTTACTTGGCCCTTTTTCTTTTCAACCTTACCAGTAATTTGTTCTTTTAGCCCGCTCTCACTCATGTTTCCCATCTCCTTTTCGTAATAGATTTATAGATTGATAGAATACAAATTTAAATAGAATACATGCATCTTCTTTCTTGTAACCATTCACCGACTCTTTCTAAATCCTTAACGAATAACAAGATTTTCCCTTCATCCAGTTTTTCTTCATAAAAGTTCGCTTCTTCCTCATTAAGCCCTAACTCTTGCATCTTATTTCTTAACTGATCTCCCGTGTTTTGAAAGACGTTAATAATGCTTGTCCCAAGTCCTTCCTCTTTTATCCCAATCGTATTCACGTCTGCATTGTCTGCGATTCTATCTGTCCTTTCTTTCTCATGTGTTAATACGTAAATATCTTTTTGGTCTATCCCTTTCTTCACTAGATCATTCGCCGCATTCATGACCTCTTTCTCCGTAATAAATTCATATACAAAAGATTTACTATACTTCGTTTCCATCTTTAACTTCCTCCTTTAAAATGAATTATTTGTTATATTATATGTAATACACCCATTTTCGAAATGTTAAACATAAAATATGAAAAAAGTTATGTGAATTTTTTCTATCCCAAAACTAGTAGAATAAATCTACTTACAATAACTACCTAAATTAACAGAAAATTTTTACGATTAAACGTAAGGAGGGATACTATGAAAAAAATCACTTATATATGCGCTCTAACCGCTCTATCTTTCACTTTAATAGGCTGTGCCAGTACCTCAGCTACAGACAAAGCTCCACAAGCTAAGCAAGAACATACACAAACTACCTTTCAATTAAACTCCTCAAATATTACAGACATTGAAATACTCAAAACAACAAATCATACTACTTACAAATCTCAAACAAGTAATGAAGAAATGGTAAAATCTATCGTTTCAGCAGTTCAAAAGGGTACCTCTAAACCAATCACATTAGATCAAAAAAAGAGAGATTCTGTGCATTCTACTATAACCGTTACATATAAAGATGACGCAAAAGAAGATTTTCTTGTGTGGGTTGATAATAAGGAGCAAATTACGATTGCTAAAGATGAGAAGAAAGATAAAGTTGAAGGTGTAACGGTGAACATTAAAGATGCTAAAATGATGAAAGATTTCTTTAAAATGTAAAAAGGATCTCCTTTAAGGGGATCCTTTTTCTCTTCATACAGCCTATCGAGTTCTGCTCCTTAGCATTCAAAGTAAAACTATTAATTATAACGTTTATTTACGCTGTAGTTATATACCTATTGTTGCTATTGCAGCAAAGTAAACCAAACTGGACAACCTAGATTTCAAACTGTAAGATTAGATGTTGGTGAAATCGGACAGCAAAGTATATATAGAAAATAGGTGTTAATTTTGAAAATCAATAAAAAATTTGAACCAATAATTTTTAATCTCTTTATGATTTTAGGTATATCTAGTATTATCTCTTTCGTCATGGTTTCAATGAATGTTGGATATACAGATTTATTTCTCAAATCATGGATGAAAACATGGGGAATTGCTTTCGTGCTTGCATTTTTAGCTTCTAAATTACTACCCTTTGTAGTAAAAAGGATAATGAAAATATTCACATTTGTTGAGAAGGATGCTTAAAAATAAAGTGATACACTACTCTGGTTCATTCCAATTTAAAGAGATTATTATCACAAAAACTTAACCTAGTAAAATGTTTCAACTCGAAGAAAGGTACCTGAAAAGTTGGCTTTTCTTTATATATTAAAAAAGCTCGCCTATTTCCGTAGGCGGGCTTTATCTTTATTACACAATAAGAAAGTATACTCTCTTTTTCTCTGAAATTTTATGTAATTGTACATATCCATGAACATACATGTATTTAATGTATTCCAATAAGAGATAGATAATGATAAAATAAAAGTGCAACAAGATGTTGCTTAGTTTTTAAATTTTATGGGAATAACACAAAAGCTAGGTTTGGTCGCCAAGTTTTTTCATTCCTATCGGTCATGAAATACCCCGGTTGGTCGCCGGGGTATTTCTTTTTTATTAACGTATATAGGTCTATTATGGACAAAATAAAATATAATCTTAGTAGAAGATAGAACACTGACATCTTTGCCGCTTCTAAATCACTTTGGTCTTGTGCGAAGAAAGTATGGTCAGTACTTTCAGCTCAGTGTTCGATCTACTTTAGTTTTTGAGTTGAGTGTTGCTAATCATAGCAGCACTTTTTTACATTCCAATTTGTTCTTTGATGAATTGAATTATATGTTTTACAAACTGGCTTTGCGTGAAGAAGTAATGAATATTTCTCAGTACTGTCGTCCACGATGCTAGATTACTTACGAAAGACTGGGATTCTGTCTTTTTGGTCGCCTTTTTTTTACGTTTTTTCATTCCTGTCCCTCCCTTCATAAGGGAAGGGCAAAGATGGCATATTTTAAAGAGTTATATAGAAGAGGACAAGCTATTCATTAGCAAAATAAAGAAAAGACACCCTAAGGTGCCTGCCTCCGACTTGAACCATCTTAATTTTAATAATATGTATTGGACTCCCATCCAACTATTATTTTACCATGTTAAGTTGTTTTTGTTTATTGAGAAATACAATAATTTATTTATGCTGGTCGTCTGTATGAGGTCTTTTTGTAGTCCCTGCAGCCATTAACAAAAGAACAATAGCCGTGATAAAACCTAAAAGTCCTTGCTTGAGCCAATGGCTAGAAACATAAGCTTTACTGTGTATTTATGAAATCTCATTATAAGCAACCTCCTAATGGGACTACACATAGATAGAAAAATAGATATCTACTTCTCTACCTATCTTAATGTTACTTGATAAGTGCTTGTTTTCATTATATATACAAGGAAATGAAACCGGCTATAACAATCAATGGAAGGATTACTGCGAGTTTATTTTTTAGAGGGACACGTTTGTCTGGGACGCCGGGGTGGATAACAAATGCAAGTAAAACAATTGCTCCGATAATACCTAAAAGTGTATGAATGATGATCATCCTCCTAAAAGAATATTATTATTAAAATTATATCACATTCAAACGCTTATAAAGTAAATATTTTACAATCGAACCCAGATGTTGCATTTTCAAATTCAAAAAATTCCCTCAAAGCATCAACTTTAAGGGAATCCATCCTACCATCTTCTCTCTTCATACAACCGATTTGCTTTATACGAGCAAAAGAAAAACATACATGTCGCAACGGGGATAAACGTCCAAAAAAGTCCTCTCATTAATGCAAATGGCGTTTCAAATAAGAATGACCATAGAAATGATACACCTTGCTTATCCCATAGTCCTGGCGTCAAGTATAGTTCTTTCGGATTTACAAATGCTCCTAAATTCATCGTATTACTATACATAAATAAAAATAATATCGGCAAATAACAGATCGCTAATTCTAAAAATGTTTTAGATAGACGTTTATACTTCCCTGCTCGTGACATTTGATCTGAAAAAATGTCATCTTCACTTTCCTCATTTACCTTTTTAAAATAGTACGTACCTGACCACCGATTACCAGCTATATGCTCCCAGCCACTATCTTCAAATAGTGTGCAATAATTAATAAAATCACTTTTTCTACTAAATACTCTATGGTCTATTTTAATCGTCGCATCTTCCGGTTCTGTATATCTAAATGTATAACCAAATGTAGTGCTTTCTAGTTGATAGCCTTTCCAAGCCATCTCTTCTAACCATTTTTCCTCTTTCTCAAAGTCTAAAAAGAATTTCAATCTCCACATCAGCGTTTCCCCCTAACTATACGTGTAATAAACTTTTTGTAACCTCAATAATGTGCTGCATTCTCATAAAGTCTAAACGTAATACTTCTTTCCCACGTTCCGTAATGACATACACTTTTCTTCGTTTATCTTCACTTTTTACCGATTCTATTAACCCTTGTTTTAATAAATTTTCAACCGCCCCATACAATGTACCCGCTGCGATTTTCACTTGATGATTACTCAGTTCCTCTATCTTTTGCATAATTAAATATCCATGTGCTGGCTCTAATAAAGCTAAAAGAACGTAGTACGTTGTTTCCGTTAATGGTAAATTTTTATCTCTATTCATAAAGACCTCCAATGTAACGATAAATATATAGTCAAACTATATAGTTAAACTGTATAGTTTTATTTTATACAGTTAGACTGTATATGTCAAATACAGGAATGACTTTATAAACCACAACAAAAACGCTACCTTTTTAAAAGATAGCGTTTTTGTTGTGGCTTATTCTTCGCTTTCATTTGCTCTTCGTCAATTATCCCCACTGATTATTAGCCCTCACTAATCAGGCTTTTACAGACAACCCGACAAATAGCGGGATAAAACTAAACCTTTAAAGAACCACGAAAACCTCTGGCAGCATAGTAAGAATCTGCTCCATTGTGGTACACAAAAACATGTCCGAAGCGATAATCACAGAAAAGTGCACCACCGAGCTCTCTAATATCTGAAGGTGTTTGTACCCAACTTGATGATTTTATATCAAAATTCCCAAGTTGTTGTAACTCTCGATATTGCTCTTCAGTCAATAATTCAATACCCATAGCATTTGCTACATCAATAACCGTATTTTCTGGTTGATGTTTTTTTCTTGATTCTAGCGCTTCACGATCATAACAAAGACTTCTGCGGCCTTTAGGACTCTCCTTTGAACAATCACAGAAAGTATACTCGTCCTTCTCTTTATCATAAGCAATAACATCTGGCTCACCACCAGTTACTTCCATTTCATTAAGTGACCACAATTTTTCAGGATTAGCAGCCAACTTCGCTTCAACTTTAGCCCATTCAAGATCTTCATGGCGGTTCGTATTCTTCTCAAAACGAGCCTTTAATACTGTTAATAATTCTTCTTGATGTTCTACCGATAACTCATTTTTATTCTTTGTCATATTAGTCCTCCATATTATGTGTCCTTATAATCATTTAAGTATATGTTTTATAACAAATCTTCTCAATCATTGTTTGCATGCAGTTTACAATAAATTATATAATTTGTTAAATCTCTTTTTCAACAATTTAAAAAAGCATCTGAAACAGATGCTTTCTCTCATTCTCAATATGTAAACGTAATCGTCACTAAAGAATATCCTTCTTTCGCATTATACGGCTCGGCTCTATAAGAAACACGGTTCGCTCCTTGCGGATAACCGATTTCTCCAATTACTTTTTTCACATCTTGCAATGCGCCATCCATTGATTGTTTATAAAGGATTTCAATCTTTGGTGACTTTTCATTATAACGTTGCTGCATTTTATTTTTGAATTCATTATAGTTGTTTGCAATGTATTCATTTCCTAAATAATTTAACTTTGTCTCTTTTAATATTTGCTGATATGCAGCGTTTTTCGTACCACCTGCCGCAATTTTATTTGTTAATGTACTATAATAGTTTGTTGTAGCTTGCGGATAGTCCCCGCGGTTCCACTCATGATTTCTTGCGATTTGTTCATCTGATAAGTTGAAATAAGAATACGTTACGCGGCCTTGTTCATCTGGCACTGGATCATCGAATGTTGTATCAAGGTGATACCATTTGTTTTCGATTTTCACCAAGTTCCAAGCATGAGGCTGACCGTCTCCAGTTCCTACTACAAAATGATTTTCAATACCAGCTTCTTTTAATAATTGATAGGTTAATAGCGCGTAACCTTGGCAAACCGCAGAACGATTTACGAGTGCTTCATATGCTGTATAAGCTTTATAAGACGTATCGTAAGAAACATGTTTTACGACATAATCATGAATCGCTTTCACTTTTTCATGATCATCCATTCCAACTTGCGTAATAGAAGAAACGATTGCCTTCGCCTGCTTCATTACATATTCTGTTTGTTCTTTCGTTTCACGATATGTAATCTTTAACGTAAACGTATAATTTCCAGGTGATCCAGAAAGTCCATATGAAACATTCGATCTATTATAATTTGTATACTCATTTTTACTTGCCACTTCTTTATAGGCGTTAAAAAGTGTATTCATCACTTCTTTTGTATTACTATTTTTCGTTTTATATGGAAGTGTAATATTCGTTTCGTATGCATTAATACGCTTTTGCACTTCATCTTTAAATGCTACTAATAATGCCGCATCTCCGGTATCTTGCACCGCAACCGCAGGCTTTTTATATTGCAAAGCATTATATAAAAACTGTGCATACTGTTCACGCGTTACCGTTTTTGCAGGTTCAAATTTCCCGTCGCCTGTACCAGATGCAATCCCGTTTGACTGCACCGCACTAATCGCACCTTCTGCCCAAAAACCATTCGGAACATCATTAAATGTATGCTTTTGCTTAGCTGAAACTTGAAAAGCATTTTTAATAATTTGCGCCATTTCTGCACGGCTAACAGAATCTTTCGGTCTAAACCCTCCGTTTCCATCCCCGTTAAAAATTCCTAATTTCGTTAACGTTAAAACCTCTTCTGGAAACAATGTAGATCCTGAGCGAATATCTCGATACGGATTGTTTAAAGTAGATCCGTCTTTTAATACATAACGAGCACCTTCATTACTGAACGTACCACCTTGCTTATTCGGTACTAACACACGATAAATTAAAGCTGCAACTTGCTCTCTCGTCGCAACATCACCGAAACCAAACTTCCCATTTCCATAACCAGAAATAATATTTTTACTCGCTAAATCTTGAATCGCTGGATACGACCAATGTGATGTAGGCACATCCGAAAAAACACCCGCCTCAGCAGCTCTCACGTCACTGCCATTTGTATATAGTAAAGCGCCACCAATAAGTGATAATGATGTAATTGATTTTAATAGTTTTGTGTACATAATTCCTTCTACCAATATCGTTTCTATTTATGTTATTTTTTGTCGAAAAATCTAAAAGAATATGACAAAATATATTATACAATTAAAACTTTTTGAAGGATACACTAAGTTTTGAAATATGCAAAAACTCATATTATTATATTTTTCCGTATTAATATTATGTTGTTTTACTTGCAAGTATATAAATAAAAAACTCTATAGCTAAATTTATACATAGCATCTGGAGCTTTTATTGAAACTAAATGTATTTCTTCCCTTTCAATGATTGATTCTTAAACCGGCTGTTTCTACAATCAAAATTTTAGTTAACCACTTTAAACATTTTAATACTTAGTTAATTTACTTATAATAATTTTCAACTTACACTTTAAACACTTTTTCTATTTTTAACAATTTTAATATGTAAACTACATTTTAAAAACCCATGAGATGCAGGTTGACAATTAGTATATTCTAAATTTGGAAATATGGTACATACACGTCCTTACAGGTTAATGAAAGGTGACGTTATGTTTAGAAATAAATATAAACTGGCATATTAAGCTATTGTTATTTTTCATATGATCTATCTTATATCCCTTTAAGTATAAGTTTAAATTGTTTTATAGAGGTAATCATTTGCGCAACCCGTTCGAAAATATAAATCTAAATTTGTTAGAAACAGACTAATTGGTACTAATTAATCTGTTTCTTATTGTTTAAATTTAGTACTAAAAAGAATACATTACAGTATAGCAAAAATACAATTTATAACCAAGTCGATTTACTTCTATATTCATAATAAATTAGCTCTCTATTTTCCCTCAATTAAACCAGCTTGTAATAATTTATCTTTGAACCTATGAAGTGACTCTTTAAGAGTATCAAATGGAGCATCAACTTGTTTCAATAAAATTTGCAACGCTTCATCTTCATTTTTTGTATTGACTAGGACCTGCCAAAATAACCGACCGGTCTCATTAAATGATAAATATTCTCCTGTATTTGTATTTAGTAATATTATATCATCATATAGTGTAGTTACTTTGACTTGCGGGCTTGGATTATACATAATTTTCCTCCTTCAAATTTTTAAGGTTTACCTTATTTAAACTTTGAAGCCAGATTTCTACCATGCAACATGCTATTAAGCTTGTAGCTAACCTGGCGGAAAGTTTTTTATTTCTCATCACTTCTCTTAATTTATCTGGGTGAATAACCCCATATTGTGCTAATAAGGAATTTTCCAATAATAATCTTATTTGACTTGAATTTTGTATAATGTATTGTTCATCCAACGCTCCCATATGATAATTATAATTTTTAGAAATAATTTCTGGTGGTAGCTTTCCGATATTCATTAATCGAAGTATCGGTTTATCAACCCACATTCCGCCAGTTGGAATATTCCTATATGGGTAAGGAATTCTTAGTGCTAGCTCTATTAATTCTCGACTAGCTAAAGGGTATATCATATGAACATTCTGTTCATATAGTTTATTTTGTAAAGAAGATTCAGTTTCATTATTAAGTACCTCAAGAAATGCTTCTTTCATATTCTTAGGGAAACTCAATAGTTCTGATTTTTCTCTTGCTAATTCAATAGCCTCACTTGTTAAAAAATCCTTATAGAGAAACATTTTAGGTGATATTTTTTCCCATTTTTCATCCAATACAAGGGTTGCCTTATTTGTCCCTATACTTTCTCGCCAATAACGTAGTCTTTCAACAATTGATAATGTATTAAATTGTTTTTTCATCGAAATGTCTGGTAATGGCCCAAATAAATGATCCCCAAAATGACCATTTGCAATAATTTCTATATTATATTCATTAATCTTTTGAGCAGTTAACTCAAATAATTTATAAAAACTATGTCCATAAGGAGTGTGGAACTTCCAATTTGGATTAATATAATTATTTGCTTTTAATACTGTTGAGACTTCTATTTCTTTTAAAGGAACTTTAAGATAATCTGCAATTAAGCGTGCATCATGAGTTTCATCCCCTGCATCTATACCTTGGAATGACCAATGAAATGCAACAACTGGCACTCCAATCTGTTTCAAACGACAAATAACAGAGGCTGAATCTATGCCCCCACTTAATTGAACTGCGATAGTCTCATTAGAACTAAATCGACTTCTAAATGTTTTGTCTACTAATTCATTTGCTTCCTCTACATAGCCCCAAATATTACGATATTTATTTCCTTTTTTGATTTCTAACTGATCCACTTTTTGAACTTGTATATTCCCCTGAGCGTAAATCAAGCTAGACCCTGGAGGCAGTCGGTATATATCCTTAAAGAAGCTCTGATTACTTGGCGGGTTATTATCAAAGCAAGCTACTACTAGTAAATCTTTTTGAATCTGATCATATATAGAACATTTATTATCCAATAATTCCAAAGGGTTTGTAGACCATCTTAAATTCCCATTATCTATCCTATAATATAAAGACATTTTACATAATAAACTGCGATACAAATAACTGCGCCCTCGCTTTTGATCATGAATGGCCAATAAAAACGATCCATCAATATCACGTAAAGGATGTGGCCCTTTAATAGCAAATAAATTCATAAGCTCTAACGCTGCTTCTCTTTCTTGTTGTTTAAGTAGTGAGTGAAACCACCCATTATTAATGCTAGAATGGTTCGCCCAAAGAAAACCATTCAGCATTAAATTTTTACTTATGACAGAAAAGTTTGGCGTAAACTCTCCTTGCATTTTTGTATCAAATCTCATCTAATCACCCTATCTCCCTAGGAACACGAAGCGTTTCCATACACAATTGTTTGTATGACAATTTATCATTAACTGGTACACCTTCCAATTCAACCCAAGCATGAAATTCAAAATCAAGTACAGACATCATGGTGCTCCGCCTCCCAATTACTACTTGAGTTGGTAAACCGACATACCGTAGTGCTGCACAAATTACAACTGCTCTCTCCAGGCAAAGAGCTTGTTTATGATTAATGTTTATACATCGCTGTACAAATGAATTTACTTTTCTTGCAAATAGATATTTTTCTTGTTTATTTGAAAAATTATAATTTGTTATCGGTTTAATTTTTTCTAAACACTTTAAAGATTCGTTTCCTCCTGTCTTTTTAAAAATAGACATAAACTTCAAGGTGAAAAATATCAAGCAAACTTTTGTGATTAAATTAACTCGTGGAACTTTATGAAAATAATCATCACCAGTCATTAGAAATTGATAGTATTTCATCGTTTATACTTCCTTTCTTTGAAGGATTATTGCTCTTAAATAAAAAAATAGATAGACCCAAACTCTATTAGGTCTATCTATTTTTTCTAAAATCCTCTTCCTCCATGGAATCCATCAGGAATTCTACCCGACATACCACCTGTAAGTTCTTCTAGATTGCCTTCTTTAAAAATTTCTGGTTCTTCAAAACTTACTTTCTCAATTGTTTTTTCTTGATTCATCTGTATCACCTCCTTGAAAATTTCCGGCACTTCATGGTATATTATAGAAAACTTAGAATTTAAAGTCAATTAATATAATTCCAAATAATTATATTAATTGACTTTAATAGCAACTCCTTTAGCAATTAATAATTTCTTAATAATCAATTTTTCAGAATGAATTATTATTTATAAAACACACCAAACTTTAAAAGACTCTATTTAAACAGGAAAATCCCTTCGTAATAACTATGTGATTCTACACCTAGAAAAATAAAATAAAGCCAAAAAACCTTTACTCACCAATGACTCAAAAGAAAGAGTCTTACAACAATCACTAAAATAGAATGAAGAAATATTCCTCCTTACTATAGAAGCTGTTATTTACACCATCAATATATAAAAGTAATTTCTATCGATGCAAGAAACAAATTGATTAATTATCTCGGTATTTTTAATACACATATACAATTTAAAGTTGATGAATTAATTAATATAAATTAATAAACCTTAAACTCCTTTCCATTTGTGAAAGAGGTTTAAGGTTTAAGGTTTAAGGTTTAAGGTTTAAGGTTTAAGCATTAAATATTTAATGTTTAATAGTTATTGAGAACACATTTTTAATATAGTTTTATAAAAGCAAAGATAACTCCAAGCGCATGTGCACCCGCATTTAGATATTCTACCAAAACCTCTTTCGCCAACTGTACCAGCGCACCCCATGCGAGCTACGATTTCTTTCGTATACTTAGATCCTTTTCCAAAGACAGTTTTCATGTTTTTTTTCGTTTGAAGCGTTATTTAACTAAGCGTCTACACATGGAGCAAGTGCTTCAACAAACGTTTTGTCATCAACTACCGCTCCTCTGTCAAACGACCTTTCACCGATAGATTGTATGCCATGAATTGCTGCTTGTAACATTTCAACAAATTCTTTCACTGTTAATTCACATTTTTCGCCTGCTGCTTTACTTCTATCGTAAAAGAAATAGAGGATATACAAAAAATAAATATCAACCTAAAGAGGTGTTAGTAATATGCAAAATAAAAAATGTGATAATTGTGGTTCTACTAATTTTAAAAAGGGGCGAGTTGGAAGTGCTTATCATGCGTATGTTTGTGAAGATGAATCTAGTAGATTCTTTTCAGGAGGGAAACGTTCCAAACTATTAACAACATTTTGTTTAAAGTGTGGTGAAGTGAAATCATTTAGAGTTGAAAAACCGGATACATTCAAAGAATAAAGTAAACTCAAGAAGATGTTGTTACTAACATGAAAATAGCATTATTTATATTTGAGCTAATAGAAAAAGAATATGATCTAAAAATGATTCAGATAAACTTATTGGAATACACAATAAAAAAACAATCATAATTTCGTAAAAACTATATTATTAAAATTAAGATGGTTCGAGTCGGAGGAAAGCACCTTTGGGTGTCTTTTTTTA
>NZ_QOZX01000036.1:0-54000 GCF_008368895.1 Bacillus sp. BB081 | reverse complement strand
GTATTATTTAATAGAATAATATATATTTATATTGATTTAATGATTATAGTTTGTTAAAAATGGGGAAATCAATATGAAGGTTAAATTTGCCGTAATAAAAGATGAGAACTTTGATTGTAGTTTATTGGAAACAAAATTATTGAAAACTTTTAAAGAAGTAGATTGTGAAGCAGATATTGTAAAGGTTGAGGATGAAATTTTTGAAAACAATGATATACAAATGAATTTATCAGAAATAACCATTAATGTTACTGGGAAAAATATAGGATATAGGTTCGTTTCAGCTAGTATATTTATTGTTTTAGAGAGTTTATCAATACAGCTGTTTCGTATTAATATTAGTATACATTAAGCAGCTAAAAAGTAGACTCTTCATAAAATCATACTGACTATATTGAGTTGTAAATGTGAAAGTGTTGATTAAAACAATAGAAATTATCGTAGGTGCTCCCGGATGTTGGATTGCACCTTGTTTGTTGTTAAATAAACAAGGGGTTCCTTTTCCAATTTTAATTTATCTTAATTGCATATTATCTTAACGCTGATTTATATATAAGAAAGGAAACATGTGAGTAATTCAATTAGATTGTACAAATAATTTGGCGCGCGGATATACGGCATGTATTCACGGGTAAGAGAGTCGTCTGATAGTGTGTATATTAGAATGAAAAGATGTTATGAATATACGGAAGATGTTTATGCTGAAATTGCAGTCTCAAGGCTGAGTAAAAAGAAATTATGAGAGACATTCGAAATTTAGAAATGCGTACCATTATTAATGAGAAAGACATAGCAACAATAGATATGCGAATTATAGAAATTAATGAGAAAGACATAGCAACAATCAATAAGCAATTAAAAAAAATAAGTGCAAACACAACTTGGATTTTGCGGATTATTATTAGTGCGATAGTAATGTCAGTTTTAGGATTGATATTAAAAGGGATTATTTAATCTTGTGAAATAGGACGATATAAAAGAAAGAGGGGAGCTCCCTCTTTCTTTTATGTAAATGAGAAGTTATACATTTTCTGTTTCTTTTTCATCTGCATATTTTTCCTCTAAGGCAATTAATAGAGGAATTGATATAGTTACAAGAATGATTAAAGTGGTTATAAAAGATTTAGAAAGAGAAAAAGAACCTTCGATTAAAGGTGATAAAAACTTGAATGAAAGTATACTAGTTATTAAGGAAACTACTAAAAAGCTAAAAAGAGACACATTTTTATTTTTGATAGATGTTTCTATAAAATCTTTAAGACAGCTTATGACGACAAATATAGTTAATATAATAAGAGAAATAAAATAATGTGTTACATTGGTCATACTAATAATAGCATCGTCTATTATGTAAGCAAGTAACTTAGATACTAACATACCTCCAAATAATAAAATAATAAAAGCAAGTAATCCTTCCGATGTATAAGTGCTGAAATTATCTTTCTTGTTAAAGAGTTTATAATTCAGAGTAGATTGGGTTATTTGAATTAGGAATAGGGTAATAATCCATACATAATATACAATTGGTAATTCTCCTGAGAATAGAGAGATTAGGAAGTTTATTACTGTCCTTAAAATTTCAATCATTACGAAAGGCCTCCTGTTTGTAAGCTTTGCGACATTAAAATATGCTAGTCTATCGTTTCATAATTAGAACTATCAATTCAAACTATTCCTAATTATTCCATAAAAAGGTGATAGCATCAAGTTATATTTTTAACAAATACTCTAAGGCCAAACACTAGAAAAAGAAACGCAATATGTAATATAATTGAAAAAGTATATATTAAAATCAATGTTAATATTACCCTCCTATAAGTATTAACATACGTAATTGAGGTGTTTTCTTTGTTGTTTTATGATCGAATTTCTATAATGGCCCCTCCTGTTCCGTAGCTTAGGAAAGTCTTTTTATTTCTGAGATTTTCAAAGTTATAGGAGGGTATGAAAAATGAAAAAAGTCTCAGTACCATCACTTTTGTTAATGATTATTCTTGTGGCATTTCCGCAAATTAGTGAAACGATTTACACACCGTCTTTACCTGACATTTCACAGGCGCTACATGTAAGTAATAATGAGGTACAGTTAACTCTTAGTGTGTATTTCGCTGGATTTGCTTTAGGTGTATTTTTTATTGGATGGTTATCAGATATAATTGGCCGTCGCCCGGCAATGTTATTTGGAATTGTCGTATATGGCGTTGGGAGTTTCTTATGCTTTATTGCAAATTCCATTGAAGTTTTATTGCTAAGTCGTTTTATTCAAGCGTTTGGAGCAAGTGCTGGCTCTGTTGTTACACAAACGATTCTTCGTGAAAGTGTAGAAGGGCATAAGAGGCATGTTATGTTTGCTCAAATCTCGGCAGTCATTGCTTTTACACCAGCGATAGGACCGTTAATTGGTGGCTTTCTTGATCAAATGTTTGGATTTAAAATCGTATTTTTAAGTTTAGTAGTTATGAGTGTCGGGATTTTTCTGTATACGTTTGTTTCTCTTCCGGAAACAAAAACGGACTCAGTAACGAATAAAATAAATGTGCTTTCAGTCTTGAAGAGGTTAGTTACAAATCCGAAAGTAGTAACATATGGGTTATTAATTGGAGGAGCGAATGGTGTTTTATTTAGCTATTATGCAGAAGCGCCGTTTATCTTTATTGAATACTTTCAGTTATCGCCTAGTATGTATGGATTTTTAGGAATTGTTGTTGCTTCTGCTTCTATTATTGGAGCGAAAGTTTCAAAACGATTGCTTGCCACGTATAAACCAGAGAAGATTATATATATCGGTTGTCTTGTAATGACAGGAGGAGCTATCTTTTTATCTGTTATTACGTTTGTTGGATCAAATCCGAATGTAATATATATGATTGGATTTTTACTAGCGATGTTTATATTGCTATTAGGAATTGGAGTAGCATTACCTAACTGTTTAAGCTTAGCGTTAGTAGATTTTCAAGATGTCATTGGTACAGCAGGTGCATTGTTTAGCTTAGGGTACTATGTAATTGTAACGATGACTATTTTGGGAATGAGTCAGCTGCATACAGGTTCGTTACTGGTGATGCCACTTTATTTTCTGGCTATTGTAGTTATCATGATGGTGTTTACGAAAGTGTTTATTTTAGGGGGAAAAGCTTCAAAAATGATTTGAATATGAAATGGTAAAAGAGTCTCATTTTTTAATGAGACTCTTTTATATTTTATGAAAATGATTATTGGATATACGAACAAAAATTAAAGCGATTGTTGATTGTTTTAAGTGTAGTTATATTTTTCTTAAAGTAGGAGATGGGATAGAAGATTTTTAGCTGTGGTAATGGAATAAATAAGAGATGTAGAGGCTAGTGACTTTGTAGTTCTATTAATATATTAAATTTCTGCGTGGTGCGTTAATTGCATGTGTAAGCAATTACAGTACAAACTATAATTAGTGAAGTATATACAGTATGAAACCGAGGAAGAAATACTCTCCTCGGTTATTTATATTGTAATAATATTCATGTCGGAATCATATTGAATAGATGTATTTTATTGTTAATTTAGTTAAAAATTAATCAGACTATGTATAATGATTTACCGAAAAAATAATTGAACTTTTCAGATAAATGAATTAATATAAGGTAAGTAATTTTAAGATTTATAGAATATTGGAAGATGAAAGGTTTTGAGAATTTTGTAAGAGGAAAAAAACGATTTTAGGATAGCTTTAAAGTTAGTCTAAAATGACGTTTGCTTCATCATTTTCAGGGCCGAAAGGAATTAGGGGAAAGCATCTTGTTTTAAAATGCGGCTATGAATCATCTAAGAGGGGGAAGTGAAGTGGCAAACAAGGAATTGAAAAGGGGCTTAGAAGCACGTCATATTCAAATGATCGCTTTAGGCGGAACGATTGGTGTTGGTTTGTTTATGGGGTCGGCCAGCACGATTAAATGGACAGGTCCGTCAGTAATGCTTGCTTATGCAATTGCAGGTATTTTTATCTTCTTCATTATGCGTGCGATGGGTGAAATGTTGTATATGGAGCCGAGTACAGGTTCATTTGCGACGTTCGGTCATAAGTATATTCATCCGCTAGCTGGCTATATGACAGCGTGGAGTAACTGGTTCCAGTGGGTTATCGTTGGGATGTCAGAAATTATTGCGGTTGGAGCATATATGAAATATTGGTTCCCTGAATTACCAGCTTGGATACCAGGTGTAATCGCAATGGTTATTCTTGGCGCAGCTAACTTAATTTCTGTTAAGTCATTTGGTGAATTTGAATTTTGGTTTGCGATGATTAAAATCGTTACGATTCTATTAATGATTATTGCGGGATTTGGACTTATTTTCTTTGGAATTGGTAACGGCGGAGAAGCGATTGGCATATCTAATCTTTGGTCAAATGGCGGTTTCTTTACAGGTGGTTTTTCAGGATTCTTCTTTGCATTATCACTTGTAGTTGGTGCATACCAAGGTGTGGAATTAATCGGGATTACTGCTGGTGAAGCGAAGAATCCGAAGAAGACACTTACACGAGCGATTCAAAGTACAATTTGGCGTATTTTAATATTCTATATCGGTGCGATTTTCGTTATTGTAACTGTGTATCCATGGGATCAATTAAGTACAATTGGTAGTCCGTTCGTAGCAACTTTTGCGAAGGTTGGTATTACGGCAGCAGCTGGACTTATTAACTTCGTTGTTATTACAGCGGCAATGTCTGGTTGTAATAGCGGTATTTATAGTGCGGGCCGTATGCTTTATACGTTAGGTGTAAATGGACAAGCGCCGAAATATTTCACGAAACTTTCTGGAAATGGTGTACCTTTATTCGGTACAGTTGGCGTAATTATCGGTTTAGCGGTTGGTGTGGTATTAAGTTATATTGCACCGAAAAACTTATTCGTATATGTATATAGTGCGAGTGTACTTCCTGGTATGGTACCATGGTTCGTCATTTTAATTAGTCAAATTAATTTTAGAAAAGCAAAAGGGCCAGAGATGAAAGATCATCCATTCAAAATGCCATTTGCTCCTGTTACGAACTATTTAACAATTGCTTTTTTAATTATGGTGTTAATCGGAATGTGGTTTAACGATGATACTCGTATTTCACTAGTTGTAGGTATTGTTTTCTTAGCTATCGTAACAATTAGTTTCTATGCTTTCGGAATAGGGAAACGACCTCCGTTAGACGTTCAAAATGATCAAGAGATTTCAAGTAAATAAAGGTGAAAAAAGTCCGATTGCTTATTTAGAAATCGGACTTTTTGTTATTAAAATTTTTCTAAAACGATTTTCCCAATGGTACTTCCGCTTTCAACCAGGGCATGTGCTTTCTTTACGTTTTCAGCGTTAATTGGTGTTAATGTTTCATTTAGAGTAGTCTTTAAAATACCTTCATCTAAAAGTTCGCTTACTTTATTTAATAGTTCGTGCTGCGTAATCATGTCGCCAGTTTCATACATCGCTTTTGTAAACATAAACTCCCAAACGAATGTAGCACTTTTACTTTTTAAAATACCCATTTCAAGAGGGTGCTCATTTTCTACGATAGAGCAAATTTTTCCTTGCGGTTTAATGAGGTCACATATTGCTTGCCAATGTTGATCTGTATTGTTTAAGCAGAAAATATAATCTACATCTTTTATCCCGAATTCTAATATTCGATCTTGTAAAGGTTGGTGATGGTTAACGATATAATCGGCACCGAATTTTTCAACCCAGTGTATCGTTTCATTACGAGATGCAGTTGTGATTACATTCAGTCCAGCCCATTTCGCAAGTTGAATTGCAATTGAACCTACACCACCAGCTCCACCGATAATTAAAATGTTTTTAAATGTATTTGTATCTTTCTTATTATAATCAATTCCCAAACGTTCGAATAAACCTTCCCAAGCTGTAATAGCTGTTAACGGAAGTGCTGCAGATTCAGCATCACTTAACGTTTTTGGTTTCTTACCGACGATTCTTTCATCAACTAAATGATATTCACTATATGTACCTTGTCTCGTAATGCTCCCAGCGTAAAACACTTCGTCGCCTTCTTTAAATAACGTACAACCTTCGCCTGTTTGCACGACAACACCACTAGCATCCCAGCCAAGTATTTTCGCTACATCTTCTTTTTTATTTTTCGGAGAGCGAACTTTTGTATCAACTGGATTAACGGAAATAGCGTTAATTTTAACGAGTATATCTCTTCCTGTAGCAACAGGTCTTTCAACTTCAATATCAATTAAACTGTTTTCTTCTTCAATAGGTAAGTATTCATATAAACCAATTGCTTTCATTTCTATTCCCTCCATTAAAGTAAGAGTCATTCTCCTTTATTATAGTAGGGAAAGTATCATTATGTAAAAAGTTGAGTTCTTTCCATTTTGTAAAAGACTTGTTTCAGCTTTATTTTGAACTTTGCAACTGGAGAGGACCACCCACCGTTTTGATTTTATAAGCGTCGGATGAAAGGTATACTTATTTTTCCAGTGTACCTTGCATTGAACAATACTAACTGTTATATTATACTTGTAGTTACTTATTATAAAACAGTACTGAACAATAAACAGTAGTGGATTTCAATTAGAATAGGGTGAATGAATATTGAATGTACAATTTAAAAAAGGAGTTTTAGAACTTTGTGTTCTTGTCTTACTTGATAAGCAAGACCGTTATGGATATGAATTAGTTCGAAGTATATCCAATCAAATTGAAATATCAGAAGGATCTGTTTATCCTCTTCTTCGAAGGCTAACTAAGGAAGAATATTTTACAACGTATTTACAGGAGTCTTCAGAAGGGCCTTCAAGAAAGTACTATACACTGACGGATAAAGGTAGAACGTATTTGTATCAACTTTTGGAGGAATGGAATGAGTTTTCACAAGGTGTCAATCAATTAATTAAAGAAGGTGTACGTAATGACGAAAGATAAATTTTTACAACAATTAAATGTATCTCTAAAAAGGTTATCTGATAAAGAGCGTGAAGATATTTTAAAAGATTATGAAGAACATTTTACTTTCGGATTAGAGGAAGGGAAAAGCGAAGAAGAAATTGCAGCCTCATTAGGTTCTCCATCTCAAATCGCCAAAGAATTATTAGCAGATTATCATATTGAGAAAGTAACAACAAGTGCGACAACAGGAAATGTTTTCCGGGCAATTTGGGCAGTAATTGGATTAGGTTTTTTCAATTTGTTAATCGTGCTTGGACCTGCAATTACATTAGCGGCATTGATTTTTTCAGGATGGGTTCTAGGTATCTCATTTTTAGGCACACCATTATTTGTTTTAGTTGATACTATTATACATCCAAATACATTCTTGTTATTTAATCTTTTCGTTTCTTTAGCACTTTGTGGACTTGGATATTTCATTGTTATTGCTATGTTATTTTTAACGAAGCTAGCAACGAATGGATTTGTTCGTTATTTAAAGTTCAATATAGCATTAGTAAAAGGTGGTTTGAAGCATGATAAATAAAAAGAGTCTTTCAATCATTGCAGGTATTATTTTTATTATTGGTATTATCGGAAGTTTATTCACATATCGTTCAATTGCTGCAGTACCAATTTCAGAAGAAAAGGTCATTAACAATAATAATGTGTCAAGCGTCATTATCGATACGAATAACGTTCGTGTTAACATCAATCCTACAACAGATAGTAGCGTGAAAGTAAAATTAGATGGCGAGGTTAATCCAAACGTAAAAAGAACATTAGCTACGGATGAGAAAGATTTAACGCTTCTCATTTCTTATAAAGAAAAACAACAGAGCTGGTCCAACTTTAATATTTCTGACGTATTGGCGCCATTAACATTAAATGTGTATCTACCCGAAAAACAATATGATTCATTAAAAGTTTCCAATAATAATGGCTACGTTTCTGCTGAAAAAATAAACGCAACACATTTTAATATTAATACAAGCAATGGACGTGTTGAATTAAGAGAAATCAATTCGCCAAAAATTATCGCAGAAGCAAACAATGGAATTATAGATTTCCAAGATATATTGGCACAAAATATTCATGTGAAATCGAACAACGGACGAATAATGCTAGACCATGTTGAAGGTGAAATAGAGGGGCAAACTAAAAATGGAAGTCTTACTCTGAAAACGAATGAACTGGATCGAAATCTCAATTTTACGACTCACAATGGAAAAATTAATATTGAAACCGAAAAAGAACCAACTAATGTTCAATTTAATGTTTCTGTCGACAACGGCAGCGCGAATATCCTGAATAAATATAACGGGAATACGGTTATTGGAAAGGGAGAAAATATAATTAAATTAAACACAAATAACGGAAATATTACAGTGAAAAACCAATAGCATATTACCTTTTATAATCGCAGCTCGTCGCACATAAAGAGCAATAATAAATATAAAAAAACCGACTACTTTTTTCAACATATAGGTAGTCGGTTCTTTTATATGTAACATTCGTTTAAGTGTGTATCCTTTTCGTATTACAAAATACAAACAGTTGATTTATTACACTGGATTCTTAGAAAAATAATGAATAGTAATTAATAGTGTAAGGAGAATTTGTGAATGACTCAAAAATAATAGCTGAAACAATAAAAAGTGAGAAGGAGTTTATTTATAGCGAGAGGAATTCTTTACTGTATTGTTTTATTCAAAACTAAATGTAAAGGTGGATACATAATGACAGTAAAGAAGCTTTATTTCGTCCCAGCAGGTCGTTGTATGTTAGATCATTCTTCAGTTAATAGTAGGCTCACGCCGGGGAACTTATTGAACTTACCTGTATGGTGTTATCTTTTGGAGACGGAAGAGGGGCTTATTTTAGTAGATACAGGTATGCCAGAAAGTGCGGTTAATAATGAAAATTTATTTGATGGTACATTTGTTGAAGGGCAGATTTTACCGAAAATGACTGAAGAAGATAGAATCGTGAATATTTTAAAACGCGTTGGTTATGAGCCGGAAGACCTTCTTTATATTATTAGTTCTCACTTGCATTTTGATCATGCAGGGGGAAATGGTGCTTTTACAAATACACCGATTATTGTGCAGCGTGCTGAATATGAGGCGGCGCAGCATAGCGAAGAATATATGAAAGAATGTATATTGCCGAATTTAAACTACAAAATCATTGAAGGCGATTATGAAGTCGTACCAGGAGTTCAATTATTGCATACACCAGGCCATACTCCAGGGCATCAATCACTATTAATTGAGACAGAAAAATCCGGTCCTGTATTATTAACGATTGATGCATCTTATACGAAAGAGAATTTTGAAGATGAAGTGCCGTTTGCTGGATTTGATCCAGAATTAGCTTTATCTTCAATTAAACGTTTAAAAGAAATTGTGATAAAAGAGAAGCCGATTGTTTTCTTTGGGCATGATATAGAGCAGGAAAAGGGATGTAAAGTGTTCCCTGAATATATATAGTGCAAAAAGTCATGAGCTCACTTGCTCATGACTTTTTCGTTTAAATGATTTTTTTAAATAAGTTATAAACTTTTTTAGAGCTATCTTCATTTAATTGATAGTACGTAAGGTTTACATCATCAGGAGTATCTTGCTGAGCAATCATCACTTCGTTACTGTGATGGTCAACTACCCATATGAAATATTTTTTATAAGTTCCATCCTCGAATGTAATCCACATATCACAATCTATTAAATCTGAACCTTCTTCATCTAATGTTAATTTGCCTTTTTTTGCAGTATTCAAACTGTTAATAAACGTTTTTAATTCATCTGTTTTTGTGAGAAAGATATCCTTTTTTGTTTTTATTGACTCGACATGTATATCTTTTATTTCCTGTTTTCCTAAAAAGATAGGGGGCTCATTTTGGTCTCTTTGAGTTGAAATGATAGTAGCTTTCTTCTTTGGTTTATTTGCTGTATAGAAGTCTTGAATAGATTTTCCAGAGTTAAAAAACCAGATGATACCAAAAATAATCAATGCGCTACCGAGCAGTAAAATGATTTTTTTAATAGAATATTCTCCTCTCTATTACTTCGTGTGAAGAGCTCTTCTATTAATATATGATAGGTAAGCGTAAAGTATTATAACTGAACGTGGTTATGTTTCACAGTTTTTATCGGGCGATCTACGAGTAAATTGTAAGTGAGCCCAATTAGTACGAAAATGCCACCGACAACTTTTCCCGTTGAGAGTTCGTGTGACAAGATGAAATCAATGATAGTCCCCGCAAATAATTGTCCGATAAAGATGAGTAACGTTAAATAAAATGCTGATATTTTAGGAGTAATATAGTTCGATAATGAGATGACGATAACGCCTACTAATCCGCCTAAGTACACAGCGATAGGAATAGATTGCAACGTATGACTAGGAATGTACATTGAATCTGAACTGAAAATTAAAAATAACATAGAGAAAAATAATCCAGTAATATAATTAAAAAACGTACCTTCCCAATTACCAATTTTCGCTGCCAAATTTGCGTTAATAATTCTAGCAACAACGATAGAAACACCAGCTAAAATAGCGATAGTAATATATAACATTTTCTTGCCCCCATTAATAAATTGTCATGATTATAATTCCAGAAGAGATGAAACATAATCCAATTAGTTTTTTCTTTTCAAACTTTGCAACTTTCATTCCTAATAAACCGAAATGGTCAATAACGATGGAAGCGATAGATTGACCGAGTAAACTTAATGCAATCGTAATAGAGGCACCAAGGACGGAGAAACTAATATTATTAAAAAGAACAGTGAATACTCCAATTGCTCCAGCGCTATATAAAAAAAGTGGAATGCTTTTATCAAAATGGATTTTATTTTTGTTTATAATTAAAACGAAAATAACTGCAATTAAACCGACAAGGTGAATGACAACGCTCGCTGTATACTTGCCAATTAACTCAGATAAAATCCCATTCAATGGAAGCATAACGGCGATGAGCACACCAATAAAGACAGAAAGAAAGTTAAACACTGTAATATCCCCTTTATATTTCGTATTTGTAATGACTGTATCATGCTGAAATTGTGTATTACTATGACATATGTCATAGTAGAAGAAGAAAATTTTGTATACAATGGGTTGAGTTGTAAAGGTGGGGGAAGTATGAAGAAAGTATGTAACACAAATAAATTAGCAGCGTATATGAAACAAAATAATATTGATTCATTTTTTAGTAATGATATGAAACCATATATGGAACTTATATTTTTTAAAAAGAATGAGTTTATTTGTAGAGAAAATGAGGAGATAGATTATTTATATTTTTTTGTAGAAGGAAAAGCGAAAGCGTTTAATACATTAAGTAACGGGAAATCCGTATTATTATGCTTTTATGACAGCTTGCAGCTGTTAGGAGATGTGGAGTTAATTCATTCTCAAAAGACTGCTTCAAACGTACAAGTAATGGCAGATTCATATTGTGTTGGCTTACCATTAGGAAAAGTGAGAAACCAGCTATTTCATGATGCGAAATTTTTACGATGTATTTGCGGTTCGTTAGCACATAAATTAAATCGACTTTCTAAAAATAGTACCATTAATTTACTGTACCCACTTGAAAATCGACTTGCGAGCTACATGTTAGCAGCAGGAGAACGGGCAGTACAGCACGGAAATAGAATTGTATTTAGTGGGAATTTAACGGAGACAGCGGAATTGTTAGGAACGAGTTATCGGCACTTATTACGAACGTTGAATATTTTTTGTGATAAAGAGATAATCAAGAAAAACAATGGTTGTTTTGAAGTAGTAAACGTGGATGTTTTGCGGGAATTGGCGGCAGATGTTTATAAATAGGAGGGGATAATAAATGATTACACCTATATTTAGAATTTTTGATGTTGAAAAAGCAAAGCAATTTTATTTAGATTTTTTAGGGTTTAAACAGGATTGGGAACATCGGTATGAGGAACATATGCCATTATATATACAAATTTCGTTACATAATGCTGTAATCCATTTGTCAGAACATCATGGGGATGCTTCGCCAGGCGGTGCGATTCGGGTCAAAATAGATAATGTAAAGGATTATCATTCTATATTATTAAGTAAAGAATATGCTTATTCGAAGCCAAATATAGAAAAAACACCTTGGGATACAATCGAATTAACTGTAATTGATCCGTTTTCAAATAGAATCGTATTTTATGAGGAGAGATGGTAGAGCCGGAAGGGATTAATATATAAATTTTTAGAGATAGTGCAGTGTAATTGCGTATTAAATAAATGTAATGAAGAGTAGTTCATAAAGTAGCGAACTACTCTTTTTCCTTTTGTTAAACAAATTGAATTATTGATAAATAAATCGTATGATAAAACATATGAACAAATGAGCATATATTCATGTGAAATGAGAAGGAGGAAAAGGATGTTAGATGCAATTATCGTCGGAGCGGGTCAAGCTGGATTAACAATGGGATATTACTTGAAGCAAAAAGGGGGATAATTTTTTATTACTTGAGGCAGGAAACCGAGTTGGTGATTCATGGAGAAACAGATATGATTCTTTACAGCTCTTTACACCGAGGGAATATAGTAGTTTACCAGGTATGATATTAAAAGGAGAAGGAAATGGATTTCCACATAAAGATGAAATTGCAATGTATTTAGAAGAATATGCACAGTATTTTCAACTACCGGTACAATTGCAAACGAAAGTTTTAAAAATAAGGAAAGAGGAAGAAATCTTCGAATTACACACTCCTAGAGAAGTTTTGCAATCGAAAAAGGTTATTATCGCATCAGGTGGTTTTCAGCAACCGTATATCCCCTCATTTTCACAACATCTTTCATCGCATGTTTATCAAATACATTCATCACAATATAAATCACCATCACAAATTCCTAAGGGAAAAGTACTAGTAGTAGGTGGTGGGAACTCAGGAATGCAAATCGCAGTAGAACTTGCAAAAACTCATGAAGTTACAATGGCTACCAGTCATCCGTTAACATTTTTACCGTTACATTTATTTGGAAAAAGTATTTTTAATAGGTTAGAAAAGGTAGGTTTATTGTACGCTGAAATAAATACAAGGAGGGGGAAGTGGTTTCAAAAGAGAAAGGACCCCATTTTTGGATTTGAAGGTAAGGAACTCATTCGTAATGGTGCAATACAACTGCAGGAAAAAGTAGTAAGTGCATCAGAAAATAAAATAATGTTTCAGAATGGTGAAACATATAGTGCAGATAGTATTATATGGTCAACTGGTTTTGTTTCAGAGTATAACTGGATTGAAATAGAAAAGGCAGTAAATAAGAATGGATTTCCTAATCATATGAAGGGAATTAGTTCAGTAAGTGGATTATATTATATCGGTTTGCCGTGGCAATCTCAAAGAGGTTCTGCACTTATTTGTGGTGTAGGAAAGGATGCAGTGTATTTACTTTCTGAAATCAAAAAAATAGATCAGTAGCAGCAACTACTGATCATCCATATGTACATGAATTAGGAGAGGTCAAACATTTATTAACTTTATTATAATAGATTTTCATTAAAATAAAAACTGAAAATTCTAATTTTATGTTGAGAAAGTTTTTTGTATCGAAATATATGAAAAAATAGGAATTTTCATTAAAAGAAAAAATAATATTTATATTTTAGTGGATTATGATATAGTCTACATGAGATGAATTTCCATAAATATAATTATTTAAATGATAATTACATTTATGTGAGGGAAGGAGAAGGCATTATGAAGTTTGATGATCAACGCTTACTAGGAGTCCGATTAGGTTCGATGCTCGTAACAGAGGAAAATCAATATTTAGTAATTAAGAAAAAAGATCATTATGCACTATTGAACATACATACTCTAGAATGCACTCATGTTGAAGTGCAGCTAGAACATATTGAAGAAATGTTGCGGGAAGATTTCCAAGAAAGTATAACGGAGATTATCGCACCAGAACATATAAAAATTGTTGCGAAAAATGTTATATAGAGAAAGAAGCTGGAAGGAACAGCTTCTTTCTTTTCGTTATAAGGATAACGTTTTTAAAGCATCACCAATAATCCCTTCCATTTGATGAACACCTAAATCAGTGTTCGTCATTATAACAGCACCATTACCTCGGTATGGATAGCATACCATTATACATTGAAATCCCACGCCCCATCCAAGTGAATACATTTGTAAGTCGTCGTTAGAATCATCTAGAAACACACCTAACCCAGTCCATTTTGAGCAACCTTGAGGAGAAATCATATCTTGTACTAATTTTTGAGAAAGTTTTAGTTTGCCCTTTCCTTGTAAGGAATGAATGATTTCAATTACTAAAGTGGATAGGTCTGTTGGTGTTGTCCAAATACCTGAAGAAGCTGCGAATGGATAAAATGGATACTTCTCATTTGTAACGGTGCCATCTTTATTATGCCCACAAGCAAAGGCCTCCATTTTATTTATATCTTTAGTAGAGAATAGCATGCTATTTTTCAGTTGTAGTGGCTGAAAGATATATTCTTCAAGTAAAAGATTGAATGGTTTTCCAGTTATATCTTCAAGTAGTAGTTCAATAATACAAAAGTTTGCATCAGAGTAGTGAAATTCGCTTTCTGGTTTATAAGCTATTTCTATCGGTACTGGACAATATGATGTTTTACCGGCAAGGAGTTCAGACATGTTTGGTTGCCCTTGTGCAAGTAGATAATGTTCAAAGCTATTAGGAGGATCAATGATTCCAGATTGGTGACATAACAAGTTTCGCAATGTGACCTTTTTTTGTGAAGTAAATAGATTGGTAGGGATGTTCCAAGATGTGAGTCTATCATTTACGTCTTCATCTAAATGTACGATTTCTTGATCTGATAATGTTAGTACAAGAATTGCGGTGATGAATTTGCTAATAGAACAAGAATTGAATATGGAATCTGTAGTAACAGTTCTATTAGTTCCAGATTCAAGTGTTCCGCAGGCAGTTGCTTCATCTAGTTTACCATCACGTATAACGGCAAGGCTTAAACCTGCAACGGAATATTGGTTCATTTTCTCGTATATAGTGTTACTTTTTAAGTTCATAGTGACTCCTTTCTTATAAAAGACAGAATATTAGTTCTATTATACAGTAGTTAATAGAGAGAATGAGAGAAAAAGAGAAAAAGAAAAAACTTCATCTTTTATCGATGAAGTTCTTTTAGTTAATTCGAAGTGAATGCTTTAAAAAATTTATCTCGGTACATGTACATAAGCCATGAGGTTGTTAGTAAGGAGATAATGATTTCTTTGTTTTGAATTGGCGCATTGAAAACAAGCCAGCCAACGATATCAAATAATAAATGTAGTGCCATTGAAAGAACTACAAATTGTAGTAGCGTATTTAAAAATCTTTTCATGAAGTGCCCCCTAAAATAAAAGGTTTTATCAACAGTGTTGTATATTACTATTATACATTAAATGTTTCATGTGGTAAAATTTACATAAGTTAGTTAAATAAAACAAATGAAAGCTAATGAGGAGGAATAGTCATGGAATTTTGGATGATCATACCGATAGCGGTCTTTGGATTTATTTATATTGCTGAAAAATTAAATAGAATCGAAAAGAAAACGGATGCCCGTTTAAAGAGGATGGAAGATAGATTACAGCTAATTTCGAAAGAAATGGGAATTGTAGATAGAGAACCTGAAATTAATAAAGAGTTGCGTCAGCTTATGGAAGAAGGTAAAACAGTTACAGCAGTTAAGAGAGTAAGAGAAGCTTTTGGTTTTTCCTTACTAGAAGCGAAGCAATATGTCGATAAATTATAAAAAAGATCATCCGATTGGATGGTCTTTTTTCACTGTACCATACGTGTATTTACATAAGCAGCGATTATAACGTGGCCAATTATAATGATAGGAAATAAGATTTTGACATTAGGAGTAATGAAGACACTACCAATTGTGGCAATAACACCGGCAGTTAAATTATAAAGACCAACTATTTTTGATAACTTTACTTTATTTGGCACACGGCGTTCATTGAATCCTGATAAGAGCCAAGTGTATTGTTTAACTCCGATGAAATAGGCTAGTACAAATGAAATGATTGCTAGTATGAATAATGATGGGGAAGCGAAGATAGTCATTGAAAACACCTCCGTTAAAGGGATATAAATAAATTATAGTATGAATGTTATAATTTAACAAAATAGATTTTAAGTGTAATAGAAAAATGGAGTATTTATCATGAAGGGAGATTAAGTATGAATATTGTAGAATTCCAGAGATATGTATCAAATTTCAGTAAAGAAAAAGGATTTCAAGATACAACCATTGAAGAGCGTACGATGTATACGATGGCGGAATTGGGTGAATTAGCGGAAGTGATATTAAAGCGTGATAAAATACAAGATTCGAAAAGAGAGATTGGTTTAGAAATGTTCGATGTAATTTGGAATGTATGTGATTTAGCAAATAAGTTAGAAATTGATTTAGATAAGGCATTTGAAGAAAAAATGATGATTAATAAAAAACGTGAATGGTAAGTGGAATATTAATGTGTAAAGATGGGGGATACGAATGAAAAAGAAGCTTATTATAGGAGGAGTCTTTACCTTAATTAGTGTAATGAGTGTTTTCGCCTACTTAGTATTTCAAGGCATATTTATTCCGAATCAAATAAGTGCGGATAAGTATGAAATAAAAGGTGTAGATGTTGCGTCATATCAAGGAGATATAGATTGGAGAGAGTTGGAAAAGCAAAATATGAAGTTTGCGTTTATAAAGGCTACTGAAGGAAGCGCGTTTGTGGATAAGCACTTTTCGAAAAATTGGACGAATGCGAATAAGACAGGTATGCGCATCGGAGCGTATCATTTTTTTAGTTTTGAAAGTAAGGGCGAAACTCAAGCAGAGCAATATATACGAACTGTTCCAAAATATAAACAAGCATTGCCACCCGTAATTGATGTTGAGTTTTACGCTAATAAAAAAGATAATCCGCCTAAGCGTGAAGATGTTGCGAAAGAGTTGTCGGTCATGGTTGAAATGTTAGAAAAACATTACAGCAAGAAAGTAATATTGTATGCAACTCAAGAGGCATATGATCTGTATATAAAGGATGCGTATCCCCAATGTGATATATGGATTCGTAGTGTCTTTACAAAACCGAGTTTATCAGATGAGAGAAAATGGACGTTTTGGCAATACACGAATCGCGGGAGATTAAATGGTTATAATGGAAAAGAAAAGTATATTGATTTGAATGTATTTTATGGGAATGAGGAAGAGTTTGAGAATTATGGAATAAAAGGTTAAGTTTTAAAGCGCACAAAATTTTGTGCGCTTTTTATTAATGGTATGAAAAATATGTAAAAAAAAGATGGAACAAACATTTGAGATGAATTGTCTAATATAGGTAATAGCTATTTCGTTTGAAAGAAAGGGTGGAGAAAATGAAAAAGGATACATTATTAAAATTAGGGGTATGTGTTAGTTTGCTAGGAACAACTCAATTTGTTAGTACAGTTTCTTCTGTGAAAGCGGAACAAAAGCTAGAGCAAAAAGTAATAAAGAATGAGACAGGAACTATTTCAATTTCTCAGTTAAACAAAAATGTATGGGTTCATACGGAGTTAGGTTATTTTAACGGAGAAGCAGTTCCTTCGAACGGCCTAGTTCTTACTACTTCTAAAGGGTTAGTACTTGTTGATTCTTCTTGGGATGATAAACTAACGAAGGAATTAATAGAGATGGTAGAAAAGAAATTTAAGAAGCGCGTAACGGATGTCATTATTACACATGCGCACTCAGATCGAATTGGCGGAATAAAAACGTTGAAAGAAAGAGGCATTAAAGCGCATAGTACGGCATTAACTGCGGAATTAGCAAAGAAAAATGGATATGAAGAGCCACTTGGAGATTTACAAACAATTACGAAATTAAAGTTTGAAAATATGAAAGTAGAAACGTTTTATCCAGGGAAAGGACATACAGAAGATAATATCGTTGTATGGTTACCGCAATATAACATTTTAGCTGGAGGTTGTTTAGTGAAATCTGCGGAAGCTAAAAATTTAGGGAATGTCGCTGATGCCTATGTAAATGAATGGTCTACATCGATTGAAAATGTGCTGAAGCGATATGGGAACATAAATGCAGTAGTGCCTGGTCATGGAGAAGTAGGGGACAGAGGGTTACTTTTACATACATTGGATTTGTTGAAATAAGAAATTATGGGAATATAAAAGCGAGGAGAAACAATTTTCTCCTCGCTTTCTTCTAGCTATATTTAAATGCGAAGCTATCAATTATGCCTGCATACGTTACTGAGATTTTAATTCCAAGTATACAAATACCAGTACCGTCATAATTGCTATAACAACGTAAGTAATATCGAGCATTATAAGTGTTTTTAAAGTTTCAGTCATCCTAATTCACCCCTGGTATGAAAATATAACATAATCTCTTATCAATCAGATCAGAGATTATAAAGATAACAATGTACATGAAATTTCTTAAGTAGATTCTATATAAATATATCATATAAAAAATGTAAACATTGTAAAGATAGTGTAAATATATTGTAAAAAAGTGATTTTTCATAAAATCCTTAATCAAAAAATTGATAGTTCTTCAAAATGAAAAAACGCTATTCTTTCTGTTGAATGATAAAAAGAAAGAATAGCGTTTTTGTATGTCTATTTCTGTTTTCTTAAGAGATTCAGCAATAGTCTAGATATTTGAAAACTTGAACAACAGGATTATGTAATGGTTTTTTTTTTTTTTTTTTGGTACCAATAAAAATATTATGTAAACAATATAAATTGTCACAAATTTATACATATTATTGTGATTGATATCACATCACTTTTTTTCAATGGGTATTATGCTTGATTTGTAAGGAATGATTGAGAGAGGGTGGGATGATAATGTTTTGTTATCAATGTGAACAAACACCAACAGGTGGATGTAAAGTGATAGGTGTTTGCGGTAAAAATGAAACAATTGCAAGTTTACAAGATACGATTGTGTTTGGGCTAAAAGGAATTGCAGCTTATCGTACGCATGCTGCTCAGCTAGGGTATACTGATGCATTTGTAGATGCTACAACGCAAGAAGCACTGTATATGACATTAACAAATTCTAACTTTAATGAACAAGAACATATTGATATGGCTATGAAAGTAGGGAAATCGGCTTTACGAGTAATGGAGTTGTTAGATGAGGCGCATACGAATCACTTTGGTGTTCCAGAGCCTGTTCAAATTACACAAAACCACGTAGAAGGTAAGGCAATTGTAGTTACTGGTCATAATTTATTTGCGTTAGAAGAATTATTAAAACAAACAGAAGGAAAAGACATTAATATTTATACACATTCTGAAATGTTACCAGCACACGGTTATCCGCAGCTGAAAAAATATAAGCATTTAAAAGGAAACATCGGTAAGGCATGGTATGATCAACGACGCCTTTTCGAAAAATTTACAGGTGCTATATTAGCTACAACGAATTGTGTTATGCCAATTAAAGGATCATACTCTGATCGATTCTTTTCATATGATATTGCCGGTTTAGAGGGTGTACAAAAAATTGAAAATGATGATTTTGCACCATTGATTCAAAAAGCGCTAGAACTTCCAGAAGTACATATGGAGTCGGATGAACAGTTAGTAACAGGGTTTCATCATAATACAGTATTATCATTAGCTCCGGAAATTATTAAGGCAGTAGAAGAAGGAAAGATTAAGCGTTTCTTTGTCATCGCAGGTTGTGATGCTCCGGGAAAAGGCGGAGAATATTATCGTGAATTAGCAACGTCGCTTCCGCCAGAAACAGTTATTTTAACAACTTCTTGCGGGAAATTCCGTTTTAATGATGTGAGTTATGGTGTTGTACCTGGTACGGAGATTCCGCGTTACATTGATTTAGGACAATGCAATAATTCAATTTCTACAGTGAAAATAGCGGCCGCTTTAGCGGATGCTTTCCAATGTGAAGTGAACGAATTGCCAGTTAGTATTGTTCTATCATGGTTTGAACAAAAAGCGGTTGCTATTTTACTTGGGCTATTTAGTCTTGGAATTCAAGATATTCGTATCGGTCCAAAGGCGCCTGAATTTATTTCACCTGGCGTGTTTGATGTATTACAAGAAACATTCGGTTTAAAACTAATTACAACTGCAGCGGAAGATATGGATATGATGTTATCGTAACGAAAAAATGTTTTTATTTAATTATGGCTGTATAAATCATTTGTATGTGCGTGAGTAAACGTACATACAAATGATTTATCTTATTAATAAAAGGAAGCTACTATATCTATAAAATTTATGATTTTACAAGGCTTTTAAAGGGTCCCACCACATGCCCATCAACTTAAGATTTGTAAGTATCCACAAAATGAAATTTCCACATGAATATATATAATTTCACCTCTTTTTCATTTGAATTGAAAATATTGAACAAAGCCCAACTCATTTTGATTACACTTTTCAACATGTAGGGCTTTTTTTACTGTAACAAAAAGTTGGGGTACAGAAGCATACCCATCAACCTTTTATTATAAAGTAACCTCTGAACGTATTATATTATTGTTTTTTCTTGACAGACATAAAAATGATTTATTTGTCTTGTTGATAATTAGTAAACAATGTTATAAAATGTTTGTGTATATATAAACTTATTTTATTTTTGTTTGGTTTTATTGGGTGTGTAGGGAATGTTAATGACAATAAAATAATGGGTATATCACCTGCAAAAAGACTGGAACTAATACGGAAAGGATGCGTTTGTTAAAAAATTAAAAAAGTAAGCATTGTTAGCTCTTGAAGAAAAATGACTAAAAAAGTTACAAGCATATGGAGAACAGGTTTATATAAAAAAGTCCTAAAGGGGGATGGAATTATGGAACAAAGAAAGTATTTGGTAACACCTCAAGATCGAATGAATTATTTATTAGGTCTTTATTCTGCAGACCAACAAATTAATGTAGTTCTTTATTTTCCTGTAGGTATATCAAAGGAAATACTTGAAGAATCAGTAAGGATAACGTTACAATTGCAGCCAGTTTTGAACAGCCGGTTTGTAGAAAATGATATTCCTTACTGGGAGGAACATTCATCTGGCACTAACTCATCCATTTGCCTTTTTGCAGAAGGAAATAATCAAGAACTTGAAATAATGGCAATGGATTTTATTAAGGAACCTGGTGATCGTATTCAGGGACCTATGGTTCAAACGAAATTATTACGGGGCACTACAACAGATATGTTAGTTGTGAAATTATCTCATCTATGTTCAGATGGTGCAGGAGTCAAGGAATATATTAAATTACTTGGAACAATATATACTCACCTTTCATGGGGGCGATCTAAGAATCAAATTATAAAGGAATTTGGTGAGGGAAATGAGAGGTGTCGAGATCAATCACATGTATTCAAATATGCTGGAGTATCGGACATAAAAAGTGCGTATCGTCCTAACAAAGAACAACAGGCATCGTTATGGTCTTTTCCATCTCAACCTAACAAAAATAAATTCCCCCAGATGTCCGTAAGGCGGTTGAGCCATGAGCAAACTTTACGTCTAACCCAATGGACAAAAGTACAACAGGCTACCTTGAATGATGTAATCATGACTGCATACTTCCGGGCTTTATCACATTTCACTGTGTATGCAGAACCTCGCACCGCAGAAAAAAGGATTGGTTTGACAATTGATTTACGTAGATATCTGCCTAATTATACAACTGGTGCTATTTGCAACTTATCTGGTATGGAAATGCCAGTGATTAAAATGGAAGACGATGAAACATTTAATCAGACTCTTGTTCGAGTTAAACAATCAATGGATAAAATAAAGTCTCAAAACCCAGGTCTTTCTTCAGCAGCAGGAATGGAGCTACTGGCAGAAATGAAGCTATCTACAGTGAAGGAAATGTATAATCAGCAATTCGAACGGGCTGTACAGATGGGGATGGCGTTGCCATTACTGACAAATTTGGGAGTGATCGCTGATGAACCGATTCAGTTTGGTGAAAATCAAGCTGAGGACGGGTATATGACATCACCTATTATGTATGCACCATTCTTTTCAATGGGAGCAAGCTCTTATAATGGAAGACTTACATTTACGATTGGTTATCACGCGCCGGATACATCAAAAGAAAAGGTAGAAGAATTTTTAGATAGTGTTGTGAATCAACTATCATAAATAAAAGAGAATACAGCGTAAAAATTGCTAATGTGGATGGTATTTTAGAGGCTCGTCTCATGTACGGCTAATCTTTGATCGCACCTATTTTTATGTTTTATATTTATAGAAAATCGTAGTGAGAAACAAAATGTATCGGTATAAAAGCACTAAAAAAGAGCTGATTTAAACTACACTTTGAATCAGCTCTTTTTATTATTTTTTTGAAATGTTTCATACATATTACTCATAATAGGAGTAATATGTATGCTCATCAACCCAAGATTTTAATATATCCTCAAAACCAAAATTTTATATCTCTACAGTTGCGAAATGAGAGGAAATTGCCAAACGGTTATATAAGAGATACGGTTGTATCCCGTTAGGGTAAAGCGGATTTTTAATTTTTTTGAAAATCGAGTTGACATTCTTTCTACTCAGTCATACAATGTAGTTGTAGTAAGTAATACTGAATAGTGTGGTTTTACTCAAAATCTATTCAGTAAAAATTCGCCTTAGTACTCTGTGATACTGAATATAAGTCAGACAGAATAGGGGGTAAAGGAGGATCAGGACATGGAAAATTTAACTGAAATGCTGAAAGGTTCACTGGAAGGGTGTGTGCTGGAAATCATTAGTCGCCGTGAAACGTATGGCTATGAGATTACCCGCCACCTGAATGATCTTGGGTTTACCGAAGTCGTAGAAGGGACGGTTTATACTATCCTCGTACGATTAGAAAAGAAAAAGCTTGTGAATATTGAAAAGAAACCATCAGATATGGGACCGCCTCGTAAGTTTTATTCATTAAATGAGGATGGCCGTCAGGAGCTTGAATTGTTTTGGGAAAAATGGGATTTTGTATCTTCAAAAATTAACGTCTTGAAGTCAAACTAGCCTCATAATATAAAATGTTCCGGCTCATATTTGGAGAGTTTCTAGTTCTGCTTTATAAAAAAGGAGGAAAATAAGATGTTAGAAATGTTTAAAAAATTAATTGGTGATAAAAAAGAGTACAAAATGATGATGGCACGTGTTGGAGCACTGCCAGAGGACTATCAGTTTGTGTTTAAGAAAATTCAAAACTACATGTGGAATTTCTCAGCGGGTAATGGAATGGATATGCTGCACATACAGTATGAGTTAATCGATTTGTTTGAAGCAGGTGCAGCGGAAGGCAGACAAGTGCTTGATATTACTGGGGAGGACGTGGCATCCTTTGCTGACGAACTAGTGGCAAACGCTAAAACGTATGTCTCCAAGTATCGTGAAGATTTGAATGAAAGTATTATGAAGAAATTGAGAAAAAAATAAATGCAATTAGTAATACCGACTGATTAGCTGGTTACAAATGTGAATTGCCGCCATCGCTATTCAGTTATATTTTTAAACCAGTACTAAGTAATACAGATTATCAGTGATACTAAATAGAGGGTGTAGGTAATCTAATTTAATAAGGGGGAAAAAGTATGAGCAATGCAGCGATTTCTATAAAAGGGTTAAAAAAATCTTTTAAAGATAAAGAAGTTTTAAAGGGAGTGGATTTTGAGGTGCAGCGTGGTGAAATTTTCGCGCTGCTAGGCTCAAATGGAGCTGGAAAGACGACAACGGTCAATATCCTTTCGACGTTAATGAAACAAGATGATGGTGAAGTGAGTATTTGCGGTTTTGACGTCCAGCGACAACCAGATCATGTTCGTCAAAGCATCAGTTTGACAGGACAGTTCGCAGCTTTAGACGGCATGCTTACTGGAAGGGAAAACTTGATAATGATCGCTAAGTTACGTGGTGTTTCCAATCCCGCACAAGTTGCTGATAATTTACTTGCAAGATTTAGCCTGACTGATGCGGCCAACCAGAGGGCAGACCAGTATTCAGGTGGGATGAAGCGCCGACTTGATATCGCGATGAGTTTGATTGGGGCGCCAGCAGTTATTTTTCTAGACGAACCAACGACTGGACTTGATCCGGAAGCGCGGATCGAAGTGTGGGATACAGTCAAGGAACTTGCCGGCAGCGGCACAACGATCTTACTTACGACTCAGTACTTGGAGGAAGCAGAACAACTGGCGGACCGTATCGCTATTTTGCATGGCGGAAAAATTATTACGACAGGTACTCTTACTGAACTGAAAGAGATGTTCCCGCCAGCAAAAGTAGAGTATATCGAGAAGCAGCCGACGTTGGAAGAAATTTTCCTTGCGATTATCGGTAAAAAGGAGGAGATGTAAATGAAAAGCAAAACAGGGGTATTACTAGGGCGCTTAATGCGTAATATTATGCGTAGTCCGGATACAATTATTACAGTAGCAATTACACCGATTATGATGATGTTATTGTTTGTTTACGTATTTGGCGGGGCTATAAAGACTGGAACGGATAACTACGTTAATTATTTATTGCCGGGAATTTTGTTAATGGCTATCGCATCCGGTGTGGCTTACACTTCTGTACGATTATTTACGGATGTAAAGAGTGGACTGATGGCACGTTTCATTACGATGCCTATTAAGCGCTCATCGATATTGTGGGCTCACGTTTTAACTTCTCTTGTTGCTAATGTACTTACTATCGTGGTGGTTATTCTTGTCGCGCTCTTAATGGGCTTTCGTTCTAGTGCAAATATGCTAGATTGGCTTGCGGTAGCGGGAATACTGGGTATGTTTACGTTAGCGCTAACATGGCTAGCTATCATTCCAGGGCTGAAAGCGAAGTCTATGGAAGGGGCGACAGCTTACTCGTACCCGCTAATTTTTCTTCCATTTATTAGCTCAGCCTTCGTACCTACCGAAACGATGCCAAAAATTGTTCGTGCGTTCGCTGAGAATCAGCCTGTAACTTCAATCGTGAATGCGATTCGCGCCCTATTATATGAAGGGACTGTTGGCAACGATATTTGGACTGCACTCGCTTGGTGCGTAGGTATCATGATCATCTCTTACTTTTTCGCTAGCAAAGCATTTAAACGTCAGTTAGGGTAAGTGAATTAAGTCATCCGAAATTATATATATTTGAAAAAGCACGGGAGGTTTTCCGTGCTTTTATTATTTATTGTGCTCTCATGGTAAAAAATATGGACAACTGGTAACGAATTAAACTCAATATTTTTGGGTTTAATTGATCACTGCTTATGGAGAATATAAACATAACCGCTCTTGTAAATCGTTTAATACTTCTTCAGGCATTTCTCTGATTATAATATTTTTCCCTAGGAAAAGTAGCCAATTTGTTATCTCTGTCACTTCATCGGAATTGTTAACATCGATAAATGTTTTTAAAATGGCTGTGGATTGGTAAGGGTTTGTATAAGATATTGAAACTTTGAAAGGGTGATATTTTTTGTACTGGACAATTGCTTTCGGACCAAGTTCAAGTACAAGGTTAATTGCTTCGTCCTTCTTACTGAGTTTTTCTAAAATCTTTTTCTTATTTAACCTCTTTTTTGTCGTGTACGGTTCGATATTGATGAGGTCATCGACAGGAAACAGCAGTTTCTTTTCTTCTTTTAAGTCAAACCCTTCAATGATCCAATGGCTTTTTTCTTGATAAAGGTGTAATAGATAAATTGGGTAAGACTTTATTTCCTCTTCTTCTTTGACGGTAATCAATAAATGTCTATCCAAAAGAAGGATTTGGATGAGCTTTTCTAACATAGGGTGGGGGAGGTCAGAAAGCTCAAGTAGATCGGGATTATGAGGGTTAGTCCCTTCAAAAAGCAAGAGTTGATTTAAAAGAACAAGGTCATCTTGCTGGGTTTCTGAGATGAGCCCTAGTAGTTTTTCGGCTAAAGACTGACGACTTTTTAGATAGGGAAGTTGTTGATTTCTTGTAGCCATAAAAGCAATAAAAAGAGCTTTCACTTCGTTATCAGTAAAGCGAACAACGGGCAGGATAGAATTATGCATAACAAAATATCCACCCGTTCTCCCAACTTCAGCGACAAGTGGCATTCCCATAGCTTCAATTTCTCTAATGTCTCTAATAGCTGTCGATCGTGATATGTTAAATTCTCGTATGATTTCAGTAATTGTAAAGTGGGAGCGATTGTTGATATACCGCATAATTGTATTAATCCGTTCAACTTTTTTCATTGGAGTCTCCTAAACAGTATCATTTTTTGACATGATTTAAAGTTATTATAAACTCATCAGATGAAAAGATAAATCGTTTGATTCATTTTAAAAAAAGGAAGGTATTGAATATGAAAAATTATACGATAGAAGAAAAAGATAGCTTTATTGTGTTAGGTATTGGAACTGAAATTAAGAGTGACTATACAGACTTTGCTGGGATCAATAAAGAAAAGGAAGACTTTTGGTCGGCTGTTAAAGAAGATGGAAGGCTGGATACTTTAAAAGCTCTAGCTACAAACGAATACATTTTTTCTGTGAGTGAAGCGGTGAATAACAAAATGATGTATTATGCCGGTGTCATGACAGAAGCACAAATAGAAGAAGCATCTAGAGTGATCCAGTTTCCGAAGGGAGAATACTTAGTAGTGAAAGGAGAAGACAAAACGGCTGAAGAGCTAAGTAATAAGCTGACTGGCATCGCCTTCGGTCAAGCTTTACGAGAAGCAACAGATTTTGCTTATGTTGGTGGACCGAATACAACGGTTGAGATGGGGCAGAGAGACGGTTTAGTATTTGGTGAAATGTGGATTCCAGTTGTTAGGAAGTAAAGTGATAAAAGGTACGAATATGGAAAGTAGAGGCTAACAATATTAAATTGTTGGCCTTTTTGACATAAATAAATTATTCATATGCTGCTACACATTATATTCTGATAAAATGGAATAAAAGGGAATTAATGTAAGGTGGTGGCAGGGTGAATAAAAAAAAGGATATTCGAGCTATTCATAGTAGTGTTTGTTTTTCTATTCCTTCATGTAAGCACATATACTAATGAAAAATTTAACGATAAATTTGGTTCCTTTACTTTCGTTGTTTTATTTCTTATCGTTTATATCAACGCTATATTTATAGAACGGTATTTTGATGATATACAAAAGTGGATTCGAAATATCACAATTTGTTTTGCTTTGTTAATAGTTGCTGTAGTGTCAATATGGATAGGTTATTTTTAAATCCTTACTTAAGAGAATGAGAAGTATGTGATTACGATCATATTACTTAGCTGCATCGCCTTATATTAATCTTTTCTCTCCTTAATCATGATAAAATGTACAATAGGAAATTTTATGTAACATAAAGGGGGAAGGGTTATGGTCAGCTTTAGTACTTTGTTAGCCTTTGCAATTGTTTCGCTTAGCATGGTTTGTTCACCAGGGCCTAATATGATTTATCTCATTTCTCGTTCCATTACGCAAGGGCGTATGGCAGGATTTATTTCTCTCTTGGGCATTATGCTCGGATTTGTAATTTATATAATCGCAACAATGTTCGGACTTACAGTTTTATTCCTTGCAGTACCCGCTGTCTACGAAGCAGTCAAGTGGGCAGGTGCTGCTTACTTGCTTTGGCTCGCCTGGAATTCGATAAAACCTGGTGCTACATCTATTATGGAACCTCGTACTATGTCTAATGAGCCACCACGAAAATTATTTCTGATGGGACTTATGACTAATCTTCTAAATCCAAAGATTGCTATTTTGTATGTGTCACTTTTACCTCAATTTGAAAATCCTGAAAAGGGATCGTTGCTTCTACAAGGTGCAATTTTAGGCCTTACGCAAATCACTGTTAGTTTTATAGTCAACCTTCTCATTGTGTTTACAGCAAGTAAAATTGCTACATGGTTTGGCGCACGCTCAACGTGGTTACGAGTGCAACGTTGGCTTATGGCAAGTGTCTTAACGGGTCTTGCTATACGTCTTGCTTTTGAACGTCGACAGTAATGTTATCTAAAAAATTAAAATTTTTTATTTTAGGGGTAGGATGAAAAGGGGGGAGTTCATTGCACAAAGTTATTTATGGAATATTAATTTTAATTTATACTTTGTATTCATTTTTGTAAGTGATGGAAGTGAAGTAAGGTTTATTATGCTGTTAACTATAGTACTTATCTTTTCTGTGGTTTTAGAAAAAGGAAATGCAAACAAAACGACTGATTAAAGGTCGTTTTGTTTGCATTTTTTTAATTGGATATTAAAGTCCAAATGTTTTAGGGATAGCACCGAATCGCCATCAAGCTTAAAGAACGATTTATCCCCAAACAATAAATACGAACAACATGCATAAAATTTTCGTTCTGGAGGTGGTATGAGATTTTGATTTGATGGAGATTTGACGCTACCCCTATAAAGGTATAGTTTTCGTACTTTCATATACAATCATGTCACTTAAGTAATGTGAGCGTCGCGGCTATTACATTGTCGACAAATGAACGTTGGGGGCGAGATTTCATCATAACCGTTAGACCGATTAACGCTACAATCAGTGCCTGTGCCAAAGACTTTGCATCTGTGTTGACTTCCAGCTCACCTGATTGGATACCTCGTTCGATCGTCTTCTGAAAAATGACGGCGAGGTACATTTGATGTTCTCTGGTCAAAATTTCAAATCTCTCATCATGAGGTGCTAATTCAACCATTGTATTGATACAAAAACAACCTTTACTAAGATCCCCTGCGTATTCTTCATTGACGACATCGGCAAAGAAAATAGAAAATGCCTCTTTTACAGAGGAGTGACTTTGAAGCCTATTTCGTATATCAGAGGCCCGAGACATTGTATACCTGCGAAGTGCGGCTTCAAACAATTCTTTCTTATCTCCAAAAGTCGAATAAATACTAGGGCGTTGAATGCCCATTCTAGAAGTAAGATCACTTAATGAGGTAGCCTCATATCCCTTCTCCCAAAATAACTGCATTGCTGCATCTAAAACTTGATCCTCATCAAATTCACGAGTTCTTGCCATTAAGAATTCTCCTCCTCAAACTTTGATTTTATTAATTGTTTTAGGATAGGTGTGTAGGTAATTACAATTGTTGTTTTTATTACCAAACAGTATGTAATTATTATATAATTAGCCATTCTTCCTGTCAAATCAAGCTCCATTCATTTAATGCAATATTAACTTTAGTGCAAAAAAATCGTTGACATCATGAATAAGGCTAAGTTATATTTACCAATAACATATCGTACCGAACGGTATGTTATTGGTAAAAATCTAATGTATTGGAGGTTAAGGTATGTGCAATACAGAGACAAATATAGAAGATGAGCCATTCTACACTAAGATAAGTCATAAATCTTCCATAACAAAACCTAATTTGAATCAACAGCCATCCATGTCTCACGCTTTGGCATTATTGTTTGCGACTGCCTGTGGAATGTCTGTTGCCAATATTTACTTTGCACAGCCGTTGCTTGATCAACTATCTAATGAGTTTAGTATTAACCATTCCATTATTGGTGTTGTTATTACCGTTACACAAATTTTTTATGGAGTGGGCTTACTACTACTCGTACCGCTTGGAGATTTGCTAAACCAGCGACGTCTAATTGTCGGTCAGATGCTATTATCTACAACAGCTCTGGTTATAGTTGGTACTGCTTCTTCCAGTATGGTACTTTTCGCAGGTATGGCTTTGGTGGGTCTGCTTGCAGTTGTGACACAGACTCTCGTGGCGTTTGCAGCGACCATCGCTTCCCCTACAGAAAGAGGACGTGTCGTTGGCATTGTAACAAGTGGAATTGTTATTGGTATACTTCTTGCACGTACTTTTGCTGGTATATTAACAGATGTTGTGGGATGGCGTTCTGTATATCTATTTTCTGCTGCGCTCATGCTTTTGCTGGTTTTTATGTTTATAAAGATGTTGCCCAATGTTGAGCGCGAGGTAAAATCGCTATCCTACCTTCAGTTGATTAGATCGGTGCTTACTTTATTTATTCAAGAACGAACGTTACGCGTTCGCTCCGTTCTAGCCATGCTGATTTTTGCTGATTTCAGCATTTTGTGGACTTCACTAGTACTGCCACTTAGTACACCGCCAATTGCTCTATCTCATAGTGCAATTGGTGCATTCGGTCTTGTAGGTGTGGCTGGAGCCTTAGCTGCGGCACGGGCAGGGAAATTGGCCGATCAAGGTTACGGACAACGAACGACAGGCATTGCTTTAGCTCTATTATTGATTTCATGGTTGTTCATCAGCTATATGGAGCAGTCATTAATCGCATTAGTGATAGGGATAATTCTACTTGATTTGGCCGTACAAGCAATACATGTTACGAATCAAACCATGATTCTTCCATTGCATACAGAAGCACGGAGTCGACTTACTGCTGGATATATGGTTTTTTATTCTATCGGCAGTGCTGGTGGTTCAATTGCTTCGACTCAAATATACGCACACTTTGGTTGGGGAGGGGTTTCCTTACTCGGAGCCTCTGTCAGTGCTTTCGCTCTTCTTTTTTGGGCTATGACCAGACGAGTTAAGATTTTATGAAATAAACGTGTGTTAGCCAATATGAGAAACATGTTACTTCCATAAAGGAAATGATTAATTTTTTTGACTTAAAATCTAATTAGACTAGGAGAGATAACAAATGGAAATAGGTATTACGTCTTTTGTAGAAACGAAACCAGATGTTCATAGTGGTGAAGTGATAAGTCACGCACAGCGATTGCGTGAAGTTGTTGAAGAAATCGTTCTTGCTGATCAAGTAGGACTTGATGTGTTTGGTGTTGGTGAGCACCATAGGGAGGATTATGCAGCATCCTCTCCAGCGATGGTTCTATCAGCGGCGGCACCACAAACAAAAAAGATACGGCTTGCGAGTGCAGTAACCGTGCTTTCTTCAGCTGATCCTGTGCGTGTTTTTCAGGATTTCTCTACACTGGATGGCATTTCAAATGGACGTGCAGAGATTATGGCGGGGCGTGGTTCCTTTATCGAATCTTTTCCACTGTTTGGTTATGAATTGAAGGACTATGATGAACTGTTTGAAGAACATTTGGACCTACTGCTCAAAATACGTCAGTCCGAAAAAGTGACTTGGGAAGGCAGACATCGACCGGCAATCAATAATTTAGGTGTGTATCCAAGACCTGTTCAACATCCTTTACCGATATGGGTTGGTAGCGGTGGGAATCAGGAATCTGCTATCCGTGCCGGTTTTCTGGGATTACCACTTATGCTGGCGATTATTGGTGGTAGCCCAATGCATTTTGCACGAATTGTACAACTATATAAGAAAGCGGCGGCTCACGCTGGTCATGATGTATCAAAACTTCAGGTGGGGTCTCATTCGATTGGATTTGTTGGAGAGAATACAGAATTGGCAGCAGATACATTTTTCCCTTCCACTCAGGCAGGCATGAATAAACTTGGTAAAGAGCGGGGGTGGCCTTATTATGATCGTTCCAGCTTTGATACTGCACGAAGTTTTGAAGGGGCGTTGTATGTTGGTGATCCAGATACAGTCGCCGAAAAAATCATCCATCTTCGTAAGCATGTAGGGATTACACGCTTTATGATGTATGTACCATTAAGTACCATGCCACATGATCAAGTCATGCGTGCCATAGAATTGCTTGGAACAGAAGTTGCCCCTCGTGTAAGAGAGGAAATTGCCAAATGGGAAGCTGAAGGAGAACAGGAGACACATCTATTCCGCTAATTATTCGATAAGGATTGCATCAAGTCTCATTATTTAACTGGAGGAATTTATATGAAAATTGACAGTCGAGTATTACCAGAATTAAAACAGGCTTTCTCACAATTTCCAGGCTTTCAATTAGAGGGGGATTTAGAGTCGAGTCGAAGTCTCTTGTCGAATCCACATTTGGAAAAATCAGAGCTTGTAAACATGACCAAGCGAATGATTCCTGGCGCAGCCGGCGAGATGTTAGTTAAAATTTACGAACCCGTTGAGAAGAATCTTGATAAACTTCCAGCTATGCTGTGGATTCACGGTGGTGGATACGTAATGGGCCACCCTGATATGGACGATGTTTTGTGTGAACGCTTTGTTCAGACTGCTGAATGCGTTGTTGTGTCTGTCGATTATCGACTTGCGCCCGAACATCCTTATCCGGCGGCTATTGAAGATTGTTATGCAGGCTTGGTTTGGATGACAAATGAGGCAGACTCGCTTGGAATTGATGTGAATCGAGTTGCGATTGCCGGTGCAAGTGGAGGCGGTGGACTAACAGCAGCGCTTGCATTAATGACTCGTGATAAAGGAGGTCCATCTATTATTTTTCAGATGCCGCTGTATCCGATGCTTGATAGCCACAACATAACACCATCAAGCTATGAGATTATAGAAGACAATGCAACATGGAATAGATCAAACAATTTAACGGCTTGGAATATGTACTTGGGAAAGAAGAACGATACTAACGAACCATCTCCCTATGCCGTACCTTCGAGAGCAGACAACTTAGCAGGACTACCGCCAACTTATACATGTGTAGGTCAACTCGATTTATTCCGAGATGAAATTATTGAATATGTAACACGACTTGCACAAGCAGGAGTAGATGTTGAATTTCATCTCTACCCCGGCTGCTTCCATTGCTTTGAAGTACTTGTGCCTGAAGCCGAAGTGAGTCAGCGTGCCAGTCAGAATTATTTTGATGCGATGGCACGGGCGCTTCATCCATAACTTATCTTAGTTCATTCATCGGGTGTTCAACTGAAGGCATGAGTGATAGCTCTAAATTTATTCGATGAGTAGAGATTACAGAAAGAAGTACAAATAGTGCCACCATATACTTTAAATTTTGCCCCTTACTCATTGATTAAAAACAGGAAATACTTCAAAGGTGGAATAGTTAACCAAGGTTTCAAAATAGTGTGCTAGCAATTCAACTTTTTTACTGCAGTTACAATGATAAGCACAATCAACACTTTGGAGCGTTTTTTTCATAAGTCGAGTTACTTTTTTAATCGCATTCATACTAAACAGCAGCAGGAAAGGGCGCCAATTGAACATTGGCACCGTTTATAAGAAGCGATAGACTGCATCCTTAGCTGGATCTTCATTTCAAGCTCGGAAAAAATAGAATTAAGTTCTTTTGGTAGTTGATGATATTGGTTGTTTTGAGCTATTGTAGTTAAGGCACCTCTTCTGTGGTAGTGATTTCTAGGTAATCTCACTATACCAAGGATCGAGGTGTTTTTCATTTTACTCAAGTTGTACAGTACACAATTGATAGACTCTAAATTCAATATAGCTAAATCTCCCTGCTTATTTTATAGGTGCGAAAGTTGAGTTATTTAATTCCCATCTTAATGAAGAATTATTGAAATATATTTCTCCATTTGAAAGTGATAGCTATCGAACTATTGGATTAGCTATAAGAAAACCAACCTCATTCGCGACTAAGAAATTTTCTGAGATTACTAAAAGGTGGGTATCATTTGAATTGATTTAATTTTTCCGAAATCTGAGTTATTTAAACTGATAGGGTTCTTCTTGAACGGAGCAGATTAGTTCAAGAAGCAATGAGAAAAAGTTATATATTATGTGTTAATGTAGAACTATAATATAAAAAAATCAAGAGGTAATTATATAGTAATATATAAATTACACGACGGAACACCCTAATAACTTTGACTAATTACTAAACCTATATGAATCTTTATGGTGGAATTCACTTAAATTAACAAGTAATGATTTGGAACGAATGTGCAATCAAAGTTGATACGCCATTTACGCATTTGATGAAAAATAATTAGTGGATATGGGACGTGTTATTTTAGATGCTGTAATTACTGGAGTAGTTTGGGGAATATGTGTTCTACCAATCTATCTGTCCGAAGGAATCGCCGCCATGTACAAATAGCGCTGGGCAATTGAATCATTTTTCCGCTGGATTTAGCTGAATTTGAACGTTTCCGTATTGTTTGGCACAACATCCAATGCGTTGTTCAATCAGTTATTCACAGCTATAATTGCCTATGCTTTGCTGAAATTTCTTCGTGCACAAGGCCAAAAGACAAAATAAATGCTTGTCATTTGCAGGTTTCACACGCCTGTTTCTTTGTGAAGTCTTGTCAATTGAGTGGCAAATTAGTTTGAAAGAAACACTTGAATTCTACAGGTCGATAAATCAAGAAACTGTATTACTTTGGCTAATCAACATACGTGTTAATTTATAGTATAATGATTGCTTGAAATAATGCGGTGGAAAACAGGGAAAACAGGGAAAAGAGGGAACCGATGCCTACTATACTAGTTGCTGACGACGATGCGAACATTCGCGAACTCGTCTGTTTATTTCTACGCAACGACGGATTCGCAACAGCTGAAGCAGCGGATGGCAAGGAAGCACTGGCCGTCTACATCTCAACGAATGTCGATCTTGTCGTACTTGACATTATGATGCCGATTATGGATGGTTGGACGTTAAGCAAGGAGCTCCGAAGAGCCAATCCTGATCTACCTTTACTTATGCTGACTGCGAGAGGAGAAACATGGGAGAAAGTGAAAGGTTTCGAACTTGGGACGGACGATTATTTAACCAAACCATTCGATCCGTTAGAGTTGACGGTTCGTGTTAGGGCACTACTCAAACGATACAAGATTGGCTCCACGCAGACGATTCATTTAGGGAACGTCATCCTTGATCGACAGACCTATAAGGTGATGAAAGGGACGGAGTCGCTTACGTTGCCGCTAAAGGAGTTCGAATTGCTGTATAAGCTCGCTGGAACACCCGGACAAGTCTATACGCGCGTGCAGTTGATCGATCAGATTTGGGGTATCGATTACGCCGGAGATGATCGAACGGTAGACGTACATATTAAACGGCTGCGTGAACGGTTCGCGACAACACCCGATTTTCGGATCGAAACGGTGCGCGGGCTTGGGTATCGGCTTGAGGTTTATGAATGATCAGATCCTTATATATACGTGTTGTCCTGACATTTTTAGTCTCCATCATCGGGGGCACGACCATTTCTTTTTTTGTGTCAACTTGGATATTCGAAGATAAATTGAACGAAAACGCTCAAATCAACTCACGTAACTTTGGCCAAGACATCGTCCGGATTTACAAGACCTTTCCGTTACGTGAAGCGGACTTGTTCGTAAGTGAAATGAAGCAGCTCGATTCTTATTATATTCGAATTTACGAAGCAACGGGTCAGTTCAAGTCTTACGGTAAACTTCACGGACACAAACCTGCGCCTGTGACGATGGAGCAACTAAAGAAAGTATTAGATGGAGGTGTTGTTCAGGACACTCCTAATGGTATTGCCACGGTCCTCTTAGGGTTGCCGTTGAAAACGGAGATGGGAACGAAAGCGATATTTTTGGAAGCGCTCGCCCCTCCTTCAGCCTCTTTTGTCACAAAGTGGGCATTGGTCTTTGCAACATGTTCGTTGATTGCAGGAAGCTTATTGATTCTAGTTGCCTCTGTATTCCTGGTAAGACCGATAAAAAAGCTGACAAAAGCGACCAGGCGGATAGCATCTGGAGATTTCAACGTCAAGTTGAATATTAAGCAAACGAGTGAGCTGGGTACTTTGGCTCGCAGCTTCGAAGAAATGATGCACGATCTGCAGCAACTTGAGCAGATGCGCAGGGAATTCGTAACGAACGTGTCGCACGAGGTTCAGTCTCCGCTCACTTCGATATCCGGTTATGCTCTAGTGCTTAAGCAAGTTGACCTCTCAGAATACGAACGAAGCCGTTATCTTGATATTATCATCGCTGAAGCGAAAAGGATGTCCAAAATGAGCGATAACCTGCTAAAGCTGAGTTTTCTTGAATCGCAGTCAAAGCAACTGCGGCTCGTCACGCTCAGCCTCGATGAACAAATCCGACGGATAATTGTGGCGCTCCAGCCACAATGGTCTGCTCGCGATATACATTTCGAGCTTGATTTACAGACAGTTAAAGTAACGGCTGATCATGATCTGTTAAATCAGGTATGGACGAATATCCTCAGAAATAGCATCAAATTTTCCGAGGATGCCGGCGTGATTAACGTAAGCATCAAACAAGATATCAAAAACGTGACAATCCTAATATCCGACACTGGTATTGGTATTCACCTTGACGACCAGAAGCGTATATTCGAGCGTTTTTTTAAGGCCGATCGTTCCCACAGTCGTAAGTATGACGGAAGTGGTATGGGACTCGCTATCGTTAAACAAATCGTGTCGCTTCATCAAGGTGACATCCGAGTGAAAAGTGAACTTGGTCAAGGAACGACCTTCATTGTCACCTTGCCAATCACTACACCAACAGATTAGTTAGATTCATTCTCTATGCTACGATTCATATGCAAGCTTACTTGCATATGAATCGTAGCATTTTTTTTGCAGTTCATATTCAGTTCATATTGTCGTCATGGTGAGTACATCTTCATTGGTTAAGTTTTCATTACAGGCACATGAAGGAAGGCAAACAGATCAGGACAGGAGAAGATGACAGTGACACAACAAGAGGAAAAGAAAAGGCTGAGTGGAATGAAAATAAAGAAAGTGCGAAACATCTTACTTAAAATCATAGGAGCAATCGTTCTAGCCATTGTACTTTTTTTAGGTATTGTTTATATCGTAAATGTGATGAGTAGTCATTCGGAGCAAAAACGAATAGTGCCCTACGGGCAGCACGTATCTGTAGACGGGAAAAACATGAATGTGTTAATTCAAGGCGAGGGCGAGGAAACGATCGTGCTCCTGCCTGGTTATGGAACAGCTACTCCAGGGCTTGATTTTAAGCTTCTTATCGATGAATTATCTCCATTTTACAAAGTTGTTGCGGTAGAGCCTTTCGGTTATGGATTAAGTGATGAAACTGTAAAAGAGCGAACCACGGAGAATATGGTAAGTGAAGTTCATGAAGCTCTACAGCAGCTTAATATTAACAAATACATGCTCATGGGCCACTCCATTACAGGTATTTATGGAATTGATTATGTGAACAAATATCCAAACGAGGTGACTGCATTTGTCGGAATCGATAGCAGTGTTGCAACACAACCGGGTATGGATATCAATTTCCCATTAAAAACGTTTGCATATCTCAAAAAATCAGGCCTCTTAAGATTGGCTATGAAAATCAGTGCTGACCCCTATGCTGGACTGGCATTTGATGAAAAAACCGTAGAGCAAATGAAAATGATTTCGAATAAAAACATGTATAATGACACAACCTTGAATGAGATGGACCACATTTCGTCTAATTTTAAAGGGGCTCAAGTTTTAATCTTCCCTAAATATCTTCCACTTCTTCTCTTTGTACAAGCGAATAATGAAGATGTAGCAGGATGGATACCTCTGCATGAAGGGCAGATCAAAGACTCGTTACATGGAAAAGTAGTAACCATGGATGGATCACATTATTTACACCATACCAAATTCAAAGAAATCGCTGAAAACGTTAGACTATTTATGAAAGAAGTAAAGTAAGTGTTCAGAGAAAGGTTCATTCGTTATTTTATGCATTTGTCTACAGTCTGCAAGACCATCATTTCGATGGTCTTTTTTATGTCCAAACAGTTGTATATTTCCAAACCAAGATTATACTTTCGCCTGAAAGCCATTGGGTTTCATTTTCATATGTATTTTATTTTTGCACAGAACCACTTGTTTTACCGGACAAATCTGTACAAAGCGAGAAAGAATTTATTCATAAATTGTTTGGCTTAGCTTCATAAAATAGAAATGAAAAGGAAATTGCTACTCTATGTTTCTAACTAACATTTTTGCACCAGAACCATATAAAAAGAGGACGAATAGTTACGTCTTCTTTTTATATGGTTATATTAGCTACAAAATAATATCATTTAAATAAATCTTCTACTATATTAGCAGGGGATAGTGATAGAAAAGTGTGTTCCTTTTCCTAGTTCACTTTCTATCTCTATATCTCCGTTTAATTCTTTAATAATACTGTACGCAATCATAGTACCAAGCCCAGTACCTTTTTCTTTTGTTGAATAAAATGGCAAGGCAATACGTTTTATTTGTTGGGAAGACATTCCTATTCCTGTATCAATAATATCAATTACAATATTATCTTTTATTTTTTGTATATTTATTTGTAATACGCCACCATTTTTCATAGCCTCAATTCCATTTTGTATGATGTTGGTTAGACATATTTTTAATTTTTCAGGATTAGCATTTATGTAAAGGGAATCTGTTGTAATATGCTGTTTTATTTCAACATTATATGAAAGAGCGAGTGGTGAAATATTATCTTTCACTTGATTTAATATGTAATTAATATCTAGTTCTTCTTTTATAATGTTTTGTGGTTTGGTTAAAGATAAATAGTTATTAATAGTAGATTGTATTTGCTGCATTTCAAGTAACATAATTTCTAAGTACTTATCTTGAGACATCTTAGCGCTCTCATCTTCATTTAGTAATTGAGTGAATCCATGTACCGTGGTCAGTGGATTATGAATTTCATGCGCGATCGATGCAGCTAGTTCGCTAGCTATATAAAATTTTTCTGCTCTTTGCATTCTTTCTTTTATTTTATATTTCTCGATCATTCCTTCTATTAAATAAACTGATAATAATACTGTTAAAACATTTATGATTATATAATTGATTAAAAATTCGATGAGAGTAGAGTCAATTTTACCACCTGTATTTATTTGTGTTACAATACCGCAGATAGAAAGGGAAGTTGTACATATCAAAATAAGTAGAATACTTAATAATATCTTCTTTTCCTTGAAATAAGTAGGTGACAAGTAACGAAACATGATTGTAATAACAGAAATAATAGTAAAGATAATAAATGATGGGAAGACTCCGCTTCCACCTAAGTAAAATCTATAAGAAAGATATAAAACTCCAATACAAATAATGCTCTTTGTATTTCCATATAGAAAAACTAATATAATGGGAATAAAACGTAAATCATAAATGAACCCAGCGTGTAAATGAAAAGGAAAAGTCATACAAAAAATAATTGCAATGGAGGAAAGTACAGAAATTAATATATTATTACATGCCATTTTTTCTTTATGTTCTAGCCAAAATACTTGGTAACTAAGGATACAAATAATAATAATAAATGTATTTAATAATAGTGTAGGAATTCCCATAGTTTATGCCTCTCTGCGAGTTTGTAAGTAGGATTATGTATGTGTTTAATCTAGGTGTTTGGTTTTATTAGATTTTCTATCTTTAAAAAAGAAAAGGAAGGGCACTTGAAAAAGTGCTTTTTTACCATTTATATTAAAATCGATGAGGAAGATAGAAATAAAAAGTTACTTTTACTTATGAATAAAAAAATTGAAAGTAGCCCTTGTATAGGTAAAAGATGAAGCAAATTACAGAAATAGTTACGTTTCTCTGGAGTGAATATTCCGAAAAAACATTGTGTATGGCGAAATTCATTTTATAACCTTCGCCATATTAACATGTAACTTATTAAATTACAAAGAAAAAATTAAAAATTATTATTTTTTTGTTATTTTAATTTATTTAAAAACGTAAAAGTATTCCAGAGGTTATCATTGAGATGCTAGGGTACTTAGACCAATATTCGAACTTCGTAATAACGTTGTTACTTTTTTACTAATATTTTAAATACTAATTTTAGTATAACTAATTAATTAATTTAAAATTCAAATAATTATCTACGTATCTTTTTTTTTATCATTTTATATTAAATACAATGATATTTATTGTCACATAATAATGCAAATTTCCAGTAAACTAATAGAAAAAATCCTATAAAAACATAATTTACTATCTTTTATATAAACATTGCAGGTGTAAATGCAATAAAAATTCATTATTAATACATATATTCAATCTGAAAATATCTGTTTACATATTAAAATGTCTTTGTAGTGGTCCTTCATGCCAAGAATCGTTTCCGTACTCCAACTACCGTTATTCTAGTATTTTACCAAGTTTCTTATTTTGTTAAGGTATCCTAATATTGTTACTTTTGTGAATTGAAATGTTTTAATATCATAATTTATAGGGGATGTTGAGAAAATAAATAATTTGTAAAAATAATATAATATTTGTAACTTTATGTCTTATAATATGAAATATCTTTGTTGTGATTATTTTAAATATTTGAATAATACATCAGATTCATTTTATCTAGGGAGGTTTTAAAATTGGGGAGAAGAGTTGTTAAAAGAGTTTTTGCATTATTATCAGTACTAGCATTATTCTTTAATGTGTTTCTACCGAAGGCAAATGCAGAGGTTATGACGCATGAAAAGTATTCAATGAACTGGAGTTATAGCAACAGTTTAGGTAAGTACATTCGAACTGAAATTATTAAAAATTCAAGCGGTCAAATTGCCTATTGTTTAACTCTAGGCTTAAAATCACCAAATGGTGAAGATCTTCCTGAAATGGGGAAAACAGATAATGTAGTATATAGGGTTCTATTAAATGGTTTCCCACAAAAAAGTATAGAACAACTGGGGGTAGCTAATAAGAATGAAGCACATTATGCAACTCAGCTTGCGGTTTGGAATGCATTAGGTCAACTTGATGTAAATGAATTAAAGCATGAAAATAAAAATGTTGAAAAAGCGGCTAAGACAATTATTAATGCTGCGAATACAAGTGAAGATACTCAAGATATTTTTATGAATGTGATTCCTGCTGAAAAGCAAAAGGCAGAATTAAAGGGTGAGTTTTTTGAAACAAACCTATACACAGTACAAACAAATGCTAAGAGTGGTTCTTATAAAGTAGTAGCGAAAAATGCACCTAATGGAGTTAAAATTGTTAGTGAAAATGGAGAAGTGAAAGATCAGCTTTTACTTGGGGAAAAATTCCGTATCCAAATTCCTAAAGATACAAAAACAGGTGAATTTAATCTAAGTGTTGCTGCAAATTTAACTAAAGTTCAAGCAATTACTTATCGCGGTACTGATACTGTTCAGAATGCTACAGTGCTACTAGAAAGAAATGAGGAAAAGCTTAGTAGTGACCTTGCAGTAAATTGGGAAGCTGCTGGTTCTTTAAAAATTAAAAAGGTTGGGGAAGATGGAGAAATATTAGCTGGTGCAGTATTTGAAGTCTTTAATGCAAATAATGAATCAGTTGGAAAAATCACGACGGGTGCTGATGGTACTGCAGAATTAAATAACCTACCAATTGGTACCTACACAGTAAAAGAAATTAAAGCACCAACAGGTTATGTTTCAGGTGATAAACCACAAACTATTGAAGTTAAGACAGGGGAAATAGGAGCTGTTCAAGTAGTAAACAACAAAGTAAAAGGTAACATCGAAATAAAAAAACTTAGTGATTCAGGTAAGATGTTACCTAATGTTGCATTCACGGTCTTTACTGAAGATGGAAAAGAAGTGAAAAAAGTAGTAACAAAAGAAAATGGAATTGCAAATGTTGATGGTCTTACGTATGGTAAATATTATTTCTTAGAGACAAAAACACCTAATGGATATATTGGAAATAAAACAAAGTATCCTTTTGAAATTAAAGAGCACAATAAAACACTTACTTTTACAGTGGAAAATACAGAAGTGAAAGGTAGTGTGAAATTACTAAAAGTAGATAATGAAGATATCAGTAAAAAATTAGAAGGTGCAGTATTCGAGCTAAAAGATGCAAGCGGGAAAGTAATTGGGGAATATAAGACAGATAAAAATGGTGAAGTTAACGTCAAAGATTTAGCGTATGGTAAATATTCATTTGTAGAAAAGGCTTCTCCAAATGGTTACGTTCTTATTACAGAACCAATTGTGTTCGAAATAAAGGAACACGGAAAAATTATTGAGCTATTAGCAGTTAATCATCTTATCAAAGGTGATCTGGAAATTACAAAAGTTGATGTAGCTGATGGAAACAATAAGCTTCCGAATGCAGAGTTTACTATTTATAATGAAGCAGGAAAAGAAGTAGTTAAAGGGAAAACAGACGATAAAGGTATCGCGAAGTTTGAAAAGTTACCATTTGGAAAATACACATATAAAGAAACTGTTGCACCAAAAGGTTATGTATTGAATGAAGAAATATTCTCTTTTGAGATCAAAGAGAATGGTCAAATCATTAAACATATTGTCAAAGATGAAAAGATTCCATCAGTAAAAACAACAGCTACTGATAAAACCGATGGTACAAAAGAAATGCACACTTCTAAGTCTGTAACAATCCAAGATAAAGTGGAATACAAAGACCTACAAGTAGGTAAAGAGTACACTTTAAAAGGTAAATTAATGGATAAAGAGACTAATAAACTATTAGTTGTAAATGGTAAAGAAGTAACTGCTGAAACTAAGTTTACACCAAAAGAAGCAAATGGTTCTATTACACTAGATTTCACTTTTGATGCAACTGGTTTAGAAGAAAAAGAAATAGTAGTATTCGAAGAGTTACTGAAAGACGGAAAAGTTGTTACTACACATGCTGATATCAATGATAAAGGTCAAACAGTTAAGTTCGTTAAGCCATCAGTAAAAACAACTGCTACAAACAAAGCTGATGGTTCTAAAGAGTTAGATGCTTCTAAATCTGTAACAATCCAAGATAAAGTGGAATACAAAGACTTAATCGTGGGTAAAGAGTACGTTGTAAAAGGCAAACTAATGGATAAAGCAACAAAAAAACCATTATTAGTTGAGGATAAAGAAGTAACAGTAGAATCTAAGTTTACTGCAAAAGAAAAAAATGGTTCTATCACATTAGATTTCACATTTAATGCTTCTGCATTACAAGGTAAAGAAGTAGTAGTATTTGAAGAACTGTATCAAGATAATATTTTAGTAGCTATTCACGCTGAATTTGAAGATAAGGGACAAACAGTGAAATTTAAAGAGGTAAAACTGGAACAACCTAAACCAGAACAGCCGAATCCAGATAAAAATACTCCAACATCAGAGCAACCTAAAGAGCAACCACAACCTAAGAAAGAAATTCAATCTAAAATTGGATGGTTACCGCAAACAGGCGCTGACCTTACAAGTTGGATCTCTATGGCTGCAGGTGCATTATTGTTAATTGTTGGTGGAGTGATTTTCCTAAAACGTAAACATGCATAAAAATTAAAAAATAAGCATATCTGTTTTTTTACAAGATGTGCTTATTTTTTATGTTAATAATTTAGTCCTATTTACAGTATTTTAATCTATTTGCTTATTTTTGAGTTGTTGTAATAATTCCCTGTTTTCTTTTCCTTAGCTTCCAAAGTGTCAGCTTCTAAATTCACTGTGAGACAAAATCCCTTAGCTATTTCAAAAGGTCTCATAGAGAACTGGGGATATAATGCTCTTTTTTTACAAACTGTGTTTTTTCTGCCGTGATAAAGCAACAAATCCTTTCCTGTTATCTCTATGAAGATAATTTTACCAAAAAAATAAAGTACTAGCCTTTTAATTTTGTATTTACTATAACGCTCTTGCATTTTTGTGTTCTAACGAGGATTTCATTATAAATAGTAGGTCTTTTAATTACCTTATCAAGTTATTTTTTGTTAGTTAGAAACAGGCATAAGAAAATTACATAGATATATTGCGAAAATGTAGTATGCAGGATTGCATGAATAAAATGGTTGCAATATCGACCAACCTGTAACTATAATAGTTACAGGTTGGTCGATACCAATCAAACAAATACAATCATCATGAATGGAGATGTTATAGAATGGGTATGAAAAAATTAATTTTAGCAGGTGCTTTAGGGTTCGCAGCATTATCAGGAACGAATCTACCAGGATTAGAAGCAACAAAAGCGAGTGCAGCTTCTATTGAAACGAATTTCTCGACATTAGAAGGACACGTTGTAGAAGTGGATCATGGTGTGATTGTTGTGAAATCTAAACAATATGAAGAACCTGTTAGTGTGTATATAGAAAATCTTTCGAATGTGAAAGTAGGAGACGAAGTAAAAGCGACTGGATCTATGATGCGTAATTTTACGGAATATATGGTTGCAACAGAAGTTGAAAATACTACAAACAAATTAGGTATGCATTTGAAAGAAAATGGCTCACCTAATTATGTGATTGGTGAAGTATCAGAAGTAGGTATGATGGAAGACAGTGCTACTAAATATGTCGTTGTTGAGTATCCATCACTAAATGGGGAGAAAGACATTATTGACGTGTTCTTAACAAAGGGACAAGTATTTAAAACAGGTGAGAAAGTTAAAATTGATATGAAGTATGTAGGTTGGGGCGGCATTTCTATTAATTACAACACAGTTGATCATATCGAAAAAGTGCATGAGGTAAACAATAGCACTCAAAATAATGATGATGTGTGGATTTGGTCTTAATAAGATTAGTAATATTAGAATCAAAACAGTAAGACGTACTTATGTTGTAAAAACTATACTGAAGTGAGTATGGATTATAAAATTTATTTCGATTAAACAAAGGAGAGGAGTCTATTCTATGACTTCTCTCCTTTGCTTTATTCGAACTTTGTTTGAGTCTATTTATATGACCATATTTAAGCAAGAATAGCTTTTAAAATCGACACTTTATTCGTAGTAAATAATACATAGTTTTGTTTTACAGTTCTAATTAATATACGATCAGTTGTCCCATATGCTGTTCCGATACGGATTGCACTTGGTTCTTCAACACCCGCATAGGTAGCATCTTCGGTAACCTCAATCATATCACGTAATGGAATCGTGACCTCCGCAAATTGCCATGAAATAATTAACTCTTCTTTTGTTTTTTTGACATCAATACCTAGCATTATACCAAGACCTTTCTATAATAGAATGCTACACTTCTTATCTTATTATAAAAATTTTCAGATTATTTTTCTACATGTATGAATAGAGCTGATATTTTAAGGGTGCCAAAAGAAAGGGAAGATATACTGTCAATCTATTAAGGAATACGTTATGAAGAAAAGTTCACAGGGAATTAATATGGATTTGATATGGTTGAAGTATGATGAATGAGTAACAGTAGGAGTTGCAGGAAGGAAATGAATGATGAGACTTAAATTAGTAGGAACCTTAACTTGTATAGTAGTAATGTTAGGTATCTTTATCATTTACACCAATATATCTATTGGTAAAGAACCATATAAGACAAACCATGAAACTAGTGAAAACTCCATAAATAAAGAAAAAAATAGTAAGCAAAATGGGACCTCAAATAAGATAGCAAGTTCCTTTGCTAGTATACAGGCTGTAGTAAATAAGGAATATGGTTTACCCGAAGACTATATGCCAGAGGATTTAGTTGTACCAAATGTACCGTTCTCATTTAGTGGAACGGTAGAAAAGAGTCATCTTCGTAAAGAAGCAGCGGAAGCATTAGAAAAACTATTCCTTTTAGCTAAGCAAGATGGGATCCAGTTGAATGCTGTTTCAGGATTTCGTTCCTATGAGTATCAAAAAGGTCTGTATGCCAACAATGTTAAAAAGAAAGGGCAAGAGCATACGGATCGCTTCTCTGCAAAGCCAGGGCATAGCGAACATCAAACAGGGTTAACGATGGATGTTTCTTCTAAAAGTGCGAACAATGAACTAGAGCTATCCTTTGCGAATACGAAGGAAGGAAAATGGCTGAAAGAAAACGCGCATCGTGCAGGGTTTATCATTCGTTATCCTAAGGGGAAGGAAAGTATTACGGGTTATGCATATGAACCTTGGCATATTCGCTATGTAGGAGATATTGCTGAAAATATATATAAGGAAAAACTGACTTTAGAAGAATATATGAATCTGTGAAAATAGAATTGAAGAGTTAAACTGTATTCATTGTTTATGAATGCTAATTTTTCTATTAAAAAGCCTAATTTCTCAATGTTTTGTAGAGAAATTAGGTTTTTTTCATCACTTCATTAGAGTTTTTTAGGCTTCGTTCGTTGGTATACTTCACACAATATTATAAAGGAAATAGAACTTACTGAAGATAACATATGAATGTTTTATAAATGTATCAAAAAAGTGAACAAAATCGTTATTTTGCACAACAAGGTAGTCAGCTTAATGAAATAACTGCTTGTAAAAAAAGAAGCCCTACAGGAAATATTACAGAGCTTCACCAAGTTGAGTTATGTCGTATTCACAAGGGATTTTAACATGATATTTGTGTTGAATAAACTGGTAAATGTGTCCAAGTAATTTGGAGCTATTTTATAAAAAAAGAGAAGCGCTTAATCAGGACGCTCCTCTTAATGCCAATACACAATAACTATCCCATTATACTGTATAAGCGTAAAATATTTAACAACTACCTTCATGGTAAATATTTCATTTTGTCTTAGTACCTTTAAATCACGAAAAAAGGTTCCGCTGTTTCCAACAGAACCTTTCCTAAAATGGCAAAGAGTAACTCTTACCTTACTCTTTGTTTATATACTACAGGAGTTTTAATAAAAATCCAAGGCTCCTTATATTGAGAAATAAAGAAGAAACATTATAAAAAATTTTATCTTTTTTCATAAATAAAAGAGCAGCTAGCAAAAACTAACTGCTCAATACAAGGAGATACAGAGAAAACTAAATGGATTTTGGCATACAGCCTATCAACATTATGGACATAATATTGATTTTTATTCGAAGGAATTCATGTTTTACAAATCAGATTATGATAGTCGATATTCTCCATATTGACCAGAAAAGAACCAAGAATTCTAGTGAAATTCCAAGTGTTCTTTTCCTAGTTTTTTGAAATTCTTTTACTAAATAGCCAATAGCGCTAATTGCTAGAAGAATGAAAAGAATAAGTTCTAGTGTAACTGGCATTTGATCTACTCCTAATCCGTTATTTTAATTTATTATATAACGATTATAAGATATTTTTTGTGGTTAGTGGTGAGAAATTAAACAAAACCATCTCTTTACGAAAAAAGGTCCTGTTGTTTCCAACAGAACCTTTCCTAAAATGGCAAAGAGTAACTCTTACCTTACTCTTTGTTCATATACTACAGGAGTTTTAATGAAAATCCAAGGCTCCTTATATTGAGAAATAAAGAATAATCATTCTAAAGAATCTTATCTTTGTTATAAATAAAAGAGCAGTTAGCCAAAACTAACTGCTCATCTCCAAGGGGAAACAAGGAGAAAAATCTAATGTCATCTATATTATTGACGGAATATTGAGTTTTACTCATAAAAAACTATGTTTAACTTAATGCATAACCCACAATCAAAGTTAGTGTTAAAAACACTGATAATAACAATGTTAGTAAGACTGTTGCTACACTCCTAAGCATCGCAATCCAATTATTCATCTTAGAAAACCCTATAATGCCAGCAAAAAAAGTTCCTATTGTTAAAACTAGTAATATAAATAAAGGGTGAATGTGTAATGAATCCGTGAAAAATTTGAATAATTCAAGTGGGATTTCAAAATATAAACGGAATAGTCCAACGCAAATCAAAGAGCATATAAAGGACCATAGATTGAGGTTATGCTTCATAGCTTTCTCCTATGTTTTCAAAATAGTTTTACTCAATTTTAATGGGAAATAAAAGAAAAAGATAGAGGTTATAAATTAGAATCAATTTTTTAACAAAATAATCCTTTTAATAAAAAGCGAGGAATAACAATGGGACATGAATGCTTTTTTCTTTGTTATATAGAAATTAAACATATATTTATAAGCGCTGTTACGACACGCTAAGGAATAGTAATAAAAAGATGAGGCCAATGAAATAGTATAAAAACCAAAAGAATCCTAAGATGGGGAATGTTTTATGAAAATTAAGTATGGTAAACCTCCTTGGGTATATAGAGGATTATAATATATCGTTGGTCTATTTAGAAGAAAAAACATAAATTAGTAAATTAGTACACATTAAACGTGAATTTGAACAAAATGGACATTTTAAAGTAGCGAATGCGCTGCTTTTTTATTTTATCAAATAAATTGTTCTTGAGTAGAAATGAAAATAGGGGTTTGCCTTAAACATTTATTATTAATCAAGAATATGAGTATAGAAACAGGTCTAAATTCTGTAATGGTGAAGGGGATTGTTATGGACATAACTCAAAGTGTGGTAAGAATAGTGGTTAATGGGAAAGACCTTCCGTTCACTTCGGTTCAAACCTCTGCATGGAATCATGGACCTGTAAATGATTTAATTGTTTCGACGAATCAGAGAGTGAATGAGCTTTATCAATTCATGTGGTCACAAGTACCAGTTACGATCTCGGTGTATTTTCTTCAAGGGGCGGACTTAATGAGATTCGCTAGGATCGCTGGAATTAATGAACGTGTAACGGGAGAGTATATATATCATTTCATTTGGGGATAAGAAGAATTCAAAGTAGCTTAACAGCTGTTTTGTTATTTTGCATAGAAAAAGGAACCATAATAGGCTCCTTAATTTGATTCAGAAGTTGTGTAGTTTTTCTTGATGATATCTTTTATGTTGATAATTAAGGATATAAGGAATCCAGCAGCTAGGATACCGTTTACCCAGTAATATGTATTCCCGGATGTAAATTTATTATAAAAGGAATCGATATTATAATACACTAAGCCTGCTGAAATGACGGTAGAGATTACTAACGTACCAAAACTTTTCATGACGCCGTCCTCCAATTCTGAAATTTTAGGCTTTTAATACAATTATACATTTAAATAAAAAGGTTTACAAAGGAATTACCATAAGGAGGAGTTATAACAAGTTTCTTCTAATTTATGGTTTTTATTTTTGAAAAAATAACTATTTTATAAAAAAATATTTTTTTGACCCCCATAAAATTATTTGTTCTTTCGAATATATATAAGTAGAAGAAAACAAATGAAAGAAAAAGCTAAAATTACCAAAAATATAGCGAAGAGTTATTCAAAGATTGCAGCTAAAATAGAAAAGAGCAAGTGGCATTGCAAAAGCAAACAAGAAAGCAGTACAAAATACAGACGTCACTTTAGTACAAGTGGAAAAAATAGTCATATAAAAAATCGGCCTCGAAAAATATGAGCAACAGCAAGAGGACAAACCAAAAGAAAAATAATTACAAAATATGGTTAAATGGTCGCTTGTTTAGTGGCCTTTTTGCTATTTGAAGGAGGCTGGGAGATTACTAGTGTTAAGTTTAGTAATGAAGATCCTAAGAAAACCGAAAATAGAAGATATCGTATGTAACATACAAAACAACGGAGGAGATAGGGAAGCATTTATCATACAGTATCAGCCGTTTATTAGAAAATCAATCTCGTCTGTCTGCCGCCGATATATTACAGAACAGGATGATGAATATAGTATTGGACTGTTTGCGTTTAACGAAGCAATTGAACAGTATTCATATAAAAAAGGAAAATCTTTTCTAGCGTTTGCTGATCTTCTTATAAAAAGAGATGTAATTGACTATATACGCAAGGAGTCTAAACATAACCGTGTCTTTTTAAAAGAAGATGAGCAAGAGGAAATGTTAGAAATGCAAGTATCGCTTACGGAGTATATGAAGGAAATAGAGAATAGTAATCGTAAGGAGGAAATTCTTCATTTTCAAAGTGTGTTAGCTGAGTTTAAAATCACATTTTCAGAGCTTGCGAAAGAATCTCCTAAGCATCGTGACACGCGTGAGCATTTAATAGAAATTGTGAAGATTATTATAAAAGAAGAGGAAATGATGGAGGAGCTGTTCCGAAAGAAAAAGTTACCGCTGAAACATATTGAACCGCGTGTTAGGGTAAGTCGTAAAACGTTGGAACGGCATAGAAAATATATCATTGCAATGTGTATTATCTTCGCAAACAACTATACATACATTCTTGATTATATAAGGGGAGGGAAGCATGATGAATAAAGGAATTGTGATGGATATAAAACAACATAGCGTAGTTGTTTTAACACCAAATGGAGAGTTTATTACGTGTAAAAGAAAAGGGGATTCTTGCATGATTGGAGAGGAAATTTCATTTGATGAGCAAGAACAAAAAGCATCGCGTTTTTCAATCCCTTATTTCTTAAAGCCAGCATCATTACTTGTTGTTTGTTTTCTATGTGCGCTGTTATTTTTCTACAACCAACCGGAAGAAAAAGTATTTGCTTACGTCTCAGTTGATATAAATCCAAGTTTAGAGGTGAGCGTAACGAAGGACCTTCGCGTTATAGATTTGCAAGCGTGTAATGATGATGGAAGGCGTATTTTAAAAGAATTGAAGCAATGGGAAAATAAACAATTGCAAGACGTAATACGGACTATTATAAAGCAAAGTCAAGAGGATAAGTACTTAACCAATGATAAGCAAGTCATGCTAACAGCTGTTGCAAAGGACAAGTCGCTAGAACCACAGTTGGAAAAGGCTATGCAGGAATTAAAGAAAGAATATGAGATAAAACATGTTACAGTCGAATATCAAAGCAGTACGATGCAAATACGGGAGGATGCCAAGAAAGAAGGAGTTGGAACGGGCGTTTATATAAAACAAGAGAATGAGAAGAAAAAATCGCTTACTCCATCTGAAACGCCGTCTAATCAAGAGCAACAAAAGTCGTCTTCTGATGCATCATCGGACGCATCTCCTGTAAAAGAAGAAAGCAACGAGAAGAAAGAGTATATAGAACAAAAGCAATCTAAGGAACAACAATCGGAGCAAATAAAAGAAAATAATAGAAATCAGCAAGAGAACAACGGAAGAGGATCGCAAGGGAATAGTGGACATCAGCAGGATAACAACGGAAGAGGATCGCAAGAAAATAGTGGCCATCAGCAAGGGAACAACGGAAGAGGGTCTCAAGGGAATAATGGGTACCAGCAAGGGAACAACGGAAGAGGATCGCAAGGGAATAGTGGACATCAGCAGGATAACAACGGAAGAGAATCGCAGCAAGGAAATAATGGGAATCAGCAAGAGAATAATGGAAGAGGGTCTCAAGGGAATAATGGAAATCAGCAAGAGAACAACGGAAGAGGGTCCCAAGGAAATAATGGAAATCAGCAAGAGAACAACGGAAGAGGATCCCAAGGAAATAATGGAAATCAGCAAGGGAACAACGGAAGGGGATCGCAAGAAAATATTGGCCATCAGCAAGAGAACAACGGAAGAGGGTCCCAAGGGAATAATGGAAATCAGCAAGAGAACAATGGAAGAGGATCGCAAGGAAATAATGGGCACCAGCAAGAGAACAATGGAAGAGGGTCTCAGTAAGGAAAGTTCCTACCACATAATATAGAGTGAAAGAAAAATCTATAGAAAAGGGAGGATTCTTTCACTCTGAAGAGATTTTTTAATGTTTTTTTAAAATGACGGACACAAAATCGTATATCCTTTCGAATTATATATATGGATATCAATAATATTTATATAAAAGGGGAGAAAAAATATGAAAGAAATGTATGAAGAAATCACTGAAGTATTGAAGGTATTAGCACATCCTGTCCGTTTATCATTAGTAAAAATAATGCTTGCCAAAGGTCCTATTAACGTAACGACAATGTATGAAACATTACAAATGCCTCAAAGTACAATTAGTCAACATTTATCTAAACTAAAAGCTACTAAAGTCGTTACAGGTACTCGGAAGGGATTAGAAATTTATTATGAAGTAACGGATAAGCGTACAAAATCAATATTAGCATGTTTAGTTTAAATGCTGATTGTTTAGAGATTAAGAGGAGGATGCTAAAGTAATTCTGTGACTGCAATTTTTAAGATTTTATACAAAAGTAATATGTATAAGTGTATGTGATTTTCTTACTAACATAAGTTGTATGTAGACTGGTTATTAATTTGTTATACTTCTTAATTAGATTATTTTATTTATTTAATAATATTGTATAATCTTCACCTTGTTAAATTTAATATTATTTTATTAAAATTAGTAAGGTGAAGGGTTATTTATGTGCACATGAAATATTTTATAAAGAGTACGACTTTACTCCAAAGTTACATTTTTAGTTTTTTATCTATAGATCTAATACTAAAGGGAAAATAACTGAAATATAAATGTAATTGAAAGGAGTGGAGTAATAATGGAGGTAAGCCTTTTTTTAGGATTTTTTTGGGGTTGGATAACGGTTACCATCTCAGGGATACTTTTTGTGCGACCATCTATACTACGTGAACTGAAAAAATTAGTGGTAGAAGACAGAGGATTTGGAATTATGTATGGCTTTCTATCAATTTTCCTCGGGTTAGGTACTGTTATCCTACATAATGTTTGGACACTTAATTGGCAGGGACTCATTACACTTATTGCATGGCTTGCACTATTAAAAGGGATTTATGTAATTGCATATCCTGAACCATCCAAGAAAACCGATTTTGAAGTAAGGGTACTATCTACTCGTATAGTGCTTGCTATCCTTTGTTCTTTATCTTTATGGATGCTTATCATACTTTATATGAAATAGAGACAAATATTTTTGATCATGAGAGTATGTAGGTGGGGAGTTTTGGGTAGTCCTTTGGAACGGGATTTTATAGTTAACTGTAAATGTAGTGTTTCTTCCCTTGTAGATATGTTTTTATAAATAGTGAGATGGGCAAAACGAAGAGAGTCCTAAATAAATAGGATTCTTTTCGTTTTATAAAAGTGAATTTATCTTGTATCACTAATACAATGGATAATCATTTTTCTGGACTATTCGCAGTTATCTACCTTGTTATACTCAATGTCGGCTATGTGACCATCCGGTCGAATCAAAACGGTATCTATATTTTTTAACTTGGAATCTTGTATTTCTCCTACTATCACCTTTATGTGTGAATCAATATTTATTTTATTTATCTTATCTATATAAGAAGGGTGTATTAATAAGATAAATTTACCATCCTGCATTAATTCAAAGAGTTTATAAATTTTCTTATTTAGAGAAGAAATAGTGAGATTTGTACATCTTTTTCCTATCAATGGATGCCTTTCTGTATCGTGCATCGACGAATACCTAACCCCTAAACCACTTACTCTTTCAGATAAATCGTTATTTATCTCGGGGTATGTAAGTAAGTGCGAAAATAACGCCCTTAATTCCATTCCTGCGTTTGAAAAGTTTATCATTAATTGTTCTTGCGCTTGTACTTCTTTGAAAAATTGTTTTCCCACAGCATGTCGTTCAATATGATAACTTTTTAATAGACTTTCATATTTTTTGTGTTTTATTGCGAGTCCTAATTTCCATCCTATATTAAAAGCATCTTGTAGACCTACATTCAAGCCTTGTCCTCCAGCAGGGAAATGAATATGTGCTGCATCGCCTGCTAAGAATACACGCTTATGTTGATAAGCATTTGCTAGTTTGGTTGCATTGCCAAAACGAGAAAGCCATATTGTGCTCTTAATTTGAATATATTCACCTGTAATACTATAAATACTATCTATAAATTCCTTTTCTGTAACAGCAACATGAACGGGTATTGTCTGATTCTTAGGATCAACAATTGCAAAACGAAATATACCAGGTGTAATAGGTACCATCATTAATATCCCATTTATATTAGAAGTAGATAAAAATGGAGTATCTGGTATATCTTCTAAAATAACATCACCTAATATAGCAGTAGTTGTTGTGTTTGTTCCATTAAACGGTATATTTGATAATTCACGAACTACACTTCTTGCTCCGTCAGCTCCTATTACATATGGAACTTCTATTTTATATATTGTGTCTCTTTGTTCTATTTCTAGTTGTACGAATGTTTCATACTGTTTTAAGTCTTTTAGAGTATGCCCACGTTTAATGTCTACACCTAATTCTAATGCACGTTCTTCTAATATTTCTTCTGTAATAGATTGGGGAATAAAAAGTGTATATGGAAAATCAGTATTTAAATTTTTAAAGTTTAATCTTGTATCTAAGGCAGCAAAATGACTTGTATTTAATTTCTTTCCTCTAGATAAAAATCGATCTGCAATACCTCTCATAGCCATCAATTCTAAGGAGCGGGGGTGTAGTGTGAGTGCTCTAGAATTTCGTACCCGGTCTAATCTTCTCTCTAAAACAACAACTTTTACGCCTTGGATAGCTAATTCACATGCTGCCATAAGTCCAACTGGACCACCACCAACTACCGCTACATCATAATAATTGTCCATATCATGCCCTCCATTTATTTAATTGTTTAAGAGATAATGTGAAAAATTGTAAATAGATTTATAAATGCTATCTATTGTA
>NZ_QOZX01000035.1:0-61223 GCF_008368895.1 Bacillus sp. BB081 | reverse complement strand
AACTTTATTATCTCTGTACACTAACAACATTTAAAGTGCTTAAACATACTAACGAGCAATATTCTTTGTGTAGTTCAATTTGGAAATTAAAAGAGGATAAATGGCAAATGATATTTCATCAAGGAACTCCTACAACAGCACCTTAAATTTTAACTTCCAATAACGAGAATTATGTAAATAAGCTGTCTACTGAATTCGTATGAAAAACTGTGATGAGATGAAATTTTTGATTTTGAAGTACTTCAAAATCTTAGCTAGATAGCTATGTATAGGTACCCACAATAAAAAGGCAGGAACATATCAAATATGTTCCTGCCTTTGATTTTATTAAGTTTAACATCTATGACCTAAATATAATATCATTTGGAGCTTCTTTTTATTTTAGCTGGATGTTTCCTAACAGTTGATTTTGTTAACGAAAGTTGACTTTAAATCCATATTTTGTGTGAAATAAAAGCATATAATAAAAGTATGAGGTGATGATGTGAAGGAGATAAACATCCATAAAATAATTGCGGATAAGAGAAAAGAAAAGGGAATTACGCAGGAAGAGTTAGCGGCGTATATCGGTATTACGAAGGCATCTGTTTCCAAATGGGAGACGGGGCAGAGTTATCCGGATATTACATTTTTACCACTGCTAGCAGCCTATTTTAACGTAAGTATAGACGAACTAATTGGATATGCGCCGCAAATGGAGCAAGAAGATATTAAGATTTTATATCACAGACTTGCAGAAGCTTTTAGTGAAGAACCGTTTAATGAAGTAATGATGGAGTGCAGGGAAGTGACAAAAAAATATTATTCATGTTTTCCGTTATTAATTCAAATGGGATTACTCTTTATTAATCACCACATGTTAGCAGAGGATATGGATAAAAGAATTGAAATTTTAGAAGAGGCAATGTATCTCTTTAGCAGGGTACAGGAAGAAAGTGATGATGTTTCTCTTGTGAAAGAGGCGGCATCGTTTCAAGCAACTTGCTATCTTATACTCAATAGACCAAATGAGGTGCTTCAATTACTTGGCGAAACGATACGTCCTAATTTTCCAGAGGAAGATTTAATCGCACAAGCGTATCAAATGCTTGGAAATACTGAGAAGGCGAATGAAATGATGCAAATTAGTATGTACCAACATTTAATACACCTCGTTGCGGCAATACCGAATTATGTAGTAATAAATGCCTCAAGCGCTGAAAAGGTAGAGGTAATTTTAAATAGAGCTTTCATGTTAATAGATATATATGAAATAGAAACATTACATCCCAATATGACTTTAAAAGTATACTATGCTGCTGCGCAAGTATATTGTATGCAAGAAAATTTTGAAGGTTCATTAGAAATGCTACGGAAATATGCAGCGGTTTGTGCGTCTAGCTTTACAATAAATAGCCTGCATTTACACGGCGATTCCTATTTTGATGCGATTGATGGATGGTTTGCAGAATTTCCGCTTGGTGCTAAAACGGTTAGAAATGAAGAGATTATAAAGCGAAGCATGTTACAAAGTATTGCAGAAAACCCGACTTTCTCACCGCTGAAAGATGTAAGAGAGTACAAAAATATAATAGCAAGTTTGAAATTTAAATTGGATATAAAAGAATAGAAGGAGGATAAATATAATGAATTTTGACGAATATGAAGTAGCGATAAATAGTGAATTTACTTTGCGCGGTACGATTACTAAACCGAAAGCTGACGGGAAGTATACTGCGGTTGTTATTATCGCTGGATCTGGAGAGATTGATCGTGATGGAATGATTGTACCGTTAAAGCTTGAATCGAATACTTATAAAGATTTAGCACATGTAATAGCGAGACTTGGAGTAGTGACGATTCGTTTTGATAAGCGCGGAGTAGGAAAGAGTGAAGGAGAATTTCAGAAGACAGGAATGTGGGATTTAGCTAACGATATAGAGGCTATGATTACGTATGTAAAAGAACAGCCATTTGTTGATTCGGAAAATATCATTTTAGTTGGTCATAGTGAAGGGTGTATGTTAGCGGCTGTTGTAAACGCAAGAACACCAGTTAATGGACTTATACTTCTAACAGGAGCTGCGGAATCGTTAGAAGAAGCTACAAAAAGACAAAGAGAGCTTGCTTATAAAGAATTAAAAGAACAAAAAGGAATAAAGGGAAAACTAATGCGTCTTCTCAATGTGGAGAAGCGTGGAGAGAAGCAGATGGAAAAAATAAAAGAGAAAATGATGAACACAGAAAAAGATACAATTAAAGTTGGTTTTAAACCGATGAACGCAAAATGGTTTAGAGAGCATTTTCAGCATGATATTTATAAAGATTTACAACAAGTAACATGTCCAGTGCTAGCGATCGCTGGTGATAAAGACATTCAGGCTGATCCAGAAAAAGCGAAGCGAATTGGTCATTATGTGAAAGGTAATTCAGAAGTACATGTAGTAAAAAATATGGATCATAGTTTGAAACGTTTTGAAGGGGAGTTCAAAGCTTTAGAGTTTAAAAAGAATTATGAAGAAGGAGCCGGAAAGCCACTTCATCCGATGCTGGAAGAAATAATTGTGAATTGGATGCATACGTATTTTATCTCACAATATGCGAGCGATAAGGCTCTTGCATCAAAATTAGATGAATATGAGGAAGAGGGAAGGAAGAGTAACTGCCTGTAAAAGCCGGATTGGTGTAGGTTAAAAATTAGTGGGGACACCCCACTAATTTTTAAGTTTGTATTTAGAAACTTCCGCAAAACGATAGTTTTAGTATTTTATAGTTGTTTATTAGAATATAGGTCGATTTTCAAGTATACAATACTTATTTCTTCTTAATTAACCTTTTTTAGAGGTAATTGCGTAACTTGCTTTCGAGTTCTAAGCCCCAATGCGATAGCAGCGCCAATACAGCTGAAAAAACAACCAGCAAACAAATAAAATGATGGATCTGAATCATCAATTAAAACGGAAGCTATTCCTCCAATTACAGGGAAAAGTGCCACCATATATCCGCTTCGAGCTCCTCCAATTTTTTCTACAAGTTTTAAATAGAATAACCAAGCTACAAATGAAGCAAACAGAGTTAAATAGAGCAACATAAATAAATATGAAAACGATGTGGGGAATGTAAATTTTTGTCCTTGAAATAATACAATTACTCCCATCAATATACTACCGACTGTAAATCCAATAGCATTTGCATAGATAGGGTTCACCTTGTGACTTGCATTTCGTGCCGAGCTCGCATCACCTATTGCTGTAAGAAGCGTACCTAAGATTGCAACCATAATTCCTTTTATATCATTGAAACCTTGAAAATTATTTAAATTCGGATAGATGAGAATGCATACTCCTAATACACCTAAAATTCCTCCCAAAAAAACGCGCGAATGTAGCTTTTCTTTTAAAAAAATTCGAAGAGCGATTGGGGTCAAAATCACCTTTAATGAAAAAATTAACGTTACAATTGCCGCAGAACTTAAAATTGTAGCGTAATAAAGGCATAAATAGCTTAATGCAAAGTTACATACACCAAAAATTACTATAAATGGAATATCTTTTTTTGTTGGCATCCCTCTTGGTCGAAGGAACCAAATAAGAATCAAAAATAAAAAAGCTGTCATAACTAAACGATAAGTTAAGGATAGTTCTAAGCTGACAGGAGTTCCTTGAATTTTTACCGCAATAAAGTTGAGTCCCCATACAATCAAACAAAATATGTACATAAATATTGTCATAAACTTTCTCCTAGATTAAATTTTGTATGAATTCATTATTTATTTATACTGTCATTTCTAAAAGGTACAGTTTACAATAAATACAAATGACAGATGAGGTATTCCATAAATGAAGGAACTAATATTTAATATAAATCGAAAAAGTAAAAATCCTATGTATCAACAAGTTTATCAATATATACGCGCTCAAATTTTATCTGGTAAATTAGAAAAGGGTAAAAAGTTGCCTTCAATTAGACAACTTGCTATCCAATTAGAGGTCAGCAGAAACACAACTCAGGTAGCCTATGAACAACTGCAATCGGAAGGATATATTCGAAGTGAGCACAAAAAAGGTTTTTTTATAGAGGCTATTATATCGGATGAAATACTTAATTATGAACCTATTAGAGAACAACATCATGAAACAAATCAAACTGCCATGAAAACTATTGATTTTAAGATTGGAACAGTGGATCAAGAAAACTTCCCTTTGAAAAAATGGAGAACGATTACAAACAAAATCATTAAAGACTCTAGTATGTTTTCATACGGAGAAAAACAAGGCGACATTAAATTAAGGAAGGCACTAATAGATTACTTATTTCAATCAAGAGGAGTTAATACTTCTGCAGAACAAATTATTATTGGTAGTAGCACACAGCATTTGTTATTACTTTTGTCACTGTTGTTAAAGCAAGACTATCAGCATCTGGCGGTAGAAGACCCAGGATATAATGTGGCAAGGGAATTATTTGTTCTTCAATCATTTGTTATTGATTCAATCCCAGTAAAAGAACGAGGCATCGAAGTTGATTGCCTATTAAAATCGCCTTCTAGACTTTTATATGTCACTCCTACTCATCATTTTCCATATGGAGTGACCATCCCAGTCAGTGAAAGATTAAAATTAATTGAATGGGCAAAAAGAGTGGGGGGATATATTATTGAGGACGATTATGATAGTGAATTTCGATATATTCATCAACCTATACCGTCTCTTCAAAGTTTAGATTCTAACGATAGGGTAATTTATTTAGGGACTTTTTCAAAAGCACTACTACCCTCTATCCGTGTCAGTTATATGATTTTGCCGAGGAGATTAATAAGTGAATATAAAAAGATACTTCCTTTACTTGAACAAACATCCTCATCTATTCACCAGCGAACATTGGCGACCTTTATTGATGAAGGATATTGGTACTCGCACTTAAGGAAGATGAAAGCTTTGTATAAACGTAAAATGAATCTATTGAATAGGGAATTATCAAAACATTTTAAGGAGTATGTCAAAATAAAAGGTGGTAGCTCCGGGATTTTTGTTGTTATTGAAGTGAAAACAGAAATGAGTGAAAAAATGCTAATTAAAAGGGCATATGAACATGGAATTATAGTTTATCCTTGTTCAAAATATTATTCAAAATGCATACCACAATATCCGCATATTCAACTTGGATTGAGTGATTTGTGTGAAAAAAAGATAATAGAAGGAGTTTCTCAATTAGCAAAAATTTGGCTGTAGCTTTGATATAACTACTTAAAATATAACAGTATCTCTTTCACATATAGAAAGGAAATGAAATCATGGAAAAATCAATAAAAAGTGAATTGATTGGAATGTTTATCTTTAATGAAACTTTTCATACATATGAACAAAACGAAGGAAAAGTACATTGGGGATTGGATATTGGAAAAGAGCTTGTACATGTACATGTACATGAAATGATGAAAAGAGCAGAAAAGCTTTATGTATGTTTAGAAGAATTTGATAAAAAAGCTAAGGTCGCTATAGCGGAAGAATTAATAGAGTATAAAAATGATTTTTGGCCTGAATATGATGAGAATGATGAACATTTAGATTGGGATGCTGTAGATGCGGGAGAATATGATATGACGAAAGAAACATTTGAGCAGTCTATTACTCTTATGGACATTGTAATTAGAGAAAATGATATATATTGCGAATATAATGATGGAGATTTATTTGGTGGACATAGAATCCATGCTTCTTTTGACAATGAGTACAATTTATTAGCTGCAGAGATTTAGTTTTGAGCGGTGAAAGTAAAAAGGATTGATTACTATAATCAATCCTTTTTTTATTATTTATATATAATAACGGTGAAATACTAGGTAGAGAGTTGCATAGTTTTAACGTATTATCCGAAAGGAGTCTACCTCCTCAAGCGTGTGAAAGGCGATAGTCAAGCGGTAGATGGGAGATGAATTTCGGTTTTGTGTAGCCAAACATTTGGTTTTCTTATTTATTTCGCCCTTGATAAAATCAGTCTTATAAGAGGTAACGTTTGGTATAACAATGAAAGTAGATAATAATTGTGTAATGTTCAGGTTGTGTAATCACAGTCATAGCTTATGGGAAATGAAGCGGAAAATGAGGTGAACGGATATGATAAAGCCATAATAAGGCGTACAAATTCCGTTTGTATCCAACAGAAGAACAAGCACATCTCATACGTAAAACGTTCGGATGTGTACGCTTTGTTTATAATAAAATGCTGGCTGAACGAAAAGAAGTAGAAACAGTTGTTGGGTTAGACTTCGCAATGGCTGAATTGTACGCGACTAGCGAAGATGAGAAATCCAATGTTGTAGGTGGATTTAGTTTGTTATTCAGAATATAATTTTTTGACGGTATTTTTCACTTCGAAATGGACGAAAAAAAATAATTTATCTTTCAAAAACGAACATTAAAAATATTTTCAATTAAAATGTTCACTTTTAGATTGCATGCACACTAAAAGTTTGATATATTACCAATATAATAATTTTACACATCATCACTCGTATATACTCGGTAATATGGTCCGAGCGTTTCTACCTAGTTCCCAATGAAAGAACTGGACTACGGGTTAAAGTATTCGGCCGTGCTATGTAATGTACGCTACCGATTTATAATTTTGCATGTGCTTAATTAACTTTGACTACCGTAGTTCTAGAAAGTAGAGATTCTTCTACAATTTCTAGAACTTTTTTGTTTGGACTAAAAGCATCGAGTATAGAAAACAACAAGAGAAAGAGGAGATTATTTATGAAAAAGAATACGTTGAAAAAATGTGCTGCCCTAGTAACTACTGTTGCATTGTCGTTCTCGATACTTGCGGGATGTAATGCGAGTCCGAAACAAGTTGAGGCAAAAAGCAATCAAAAACCAATCTTAATTCAAGGTCCAATGCCGATAGAAGCTGAGAAGTTTGCAAAAAGATTAAAAAATGTGAAAGAAGAAAAGTCTGGAACTTTCGTATTTTATAAAGGCACTGTCGACAATTATCCTGTAATTGTAGCGAAAACAGGTAAAGGAATGGAAAATACAGCAGCCGCTACAGCAGTGGCTATTGAAAAATATAAGCCTATAGCGATTATTAACCAAGGAACATCAGGTGGACATGATCCTAATTTAAATGTATTTGATATTGTTTTGGGGAAAAAAGTTGCGAATATAGGTTCATTAAAAACAACAAATATGGATGAGAATCAAGGGATTGAACCGACAAAATGGATTTCAATGGACTTAATGGCTTCTGAAGGAAGTGCAGGAGAAGATCCAAATGCTGAGAAAATCCGATACTACGAGGGAGATAAGAATTTACTTGCAGCAGCTAATGCGGTAAAAGATAAATATACAAAAGGTAAAGTAGTGGAAGGTACGATTGGTTCAGCAGATGTTTGGAATAATGAAGTTGATAGAATTAAATGGTTCCATACAAAATACGGTACATCTGTTGAAGAAATGGAAGGCGCTGCAGCAGCGCAAATCGCAAAAGCGTATGACGTACCATTTTTAGGAATTCGAGTGTTATCTAACAATAAAACAAACGGCGGAAAATATAATCCAAATACAGCGGCGGCAAATCAAGAATATGTATATGAAGTAGTTAAAAAATATATAGATTCAATGCAAAGTAAATAGTAGTAGTTCTGTCCCAGTATAAACGTCAAGTAACTGTAAATGTTTTCGAGACGGATAAACTTGTCTTAGGAATGGTAGTTGAAAAAGAAAAGCTTGTTTCTTATAAAAAATATAAGAAACAAGCTTTTTTATTTAAAATAAATTGGGTAATTAAACTATAACGTCAATGTTTATCGTTGAATATCATAATAATATAATGGAGGTGATGTTATATGGCTCTTACTACAGGACCAATTGAAAATGTAGGAAATCAACCTGCTAATGCAAATAGAGTTAGGGTGAAGATCCTTAACCGTACTGCGGGCCCACTTACTGGAGTAGCTAGAGTTTTTAGACTTGACGGTTCATTAGCATTAATTGAACAGGTAAACTTCAATGTGAATTCTAATGCTTCTACTTTTGCAACTCTAAGTTTAGTTCATCCTGCTTTTGGACAAGCATTTGAATATGAAGTTCAAATTGTTCCTAATCAACCTGGTGGCCTATATAGTGTTTATGGACTAACAGCTGAAAGTGTTATCATTACTGCACAACGTGTTGTGAACTCAGAATTGACACAGTTTCTTTAATTAAAATAGATTGGTGCCTACATGGTATCCAATCTATTTTTGTACTTATTCTTGAGAGGAAGAAGGGTTTTACACAAAAATAAAGACAGTTATAGAAAAAGGAAAAGTCGATTTATCAAATATGCATAATTGCATAAAAAAATTGAAATTTATAGGTTAACATTAAACTACTTTTTAATTGTAAAGAATATTTTAATAATCTGTACTAGAGAAGGATATTCCTTGTGAAAAGTAGATAAACAAAAAGTGTGGAAATAATACAGACTCAATAGAGTTTTGTATTAAATAAAAAGAAAAGGATGGGTATGGCTTTCTAAAAGTTTTTAGGGGTTAGAAAGCATTTTTTAGTTAATAGCTTCAAATTATATGTTAAAGGGGAAATGGGTATATGAAGTTTCGAAACACAAAGCTTGCTATGGTTACACTATCTTCATTTTTTATTTTAGGTTCTGCATCTCTATCATTCACAGATATCATACACGGTGAAGTAGCTTCTGCATCACCACAAGAGATTACTGTAAAAAGCTATGATGATACATATTATAATAATGCAATAGGAAAAACGGGTTTAGAATTAAAGAAGGAACTTCATAATATTATTGATGATCATACAAAGTTATCATACAGTGCGGTTTGGGAAGCACTAAGAGATACTGATGAAGATCCAAATAATAAAAACAATGTGATACTCTTATATACTGGGCGTTCGCAAGGGAAACTTACGAATGGTTCAGGAGTTGATAATTGGAACCGAGAGCATGTTTGGGCAAAATCTCACGGTGATTTTGGAACGACTGCAGGAGCTGGAACAGATTTGCATCATTTAAGAGCGACGGATGTATCTGTAAATAGCTCACGTGGAAATCTGGATTTTGATAATGGTGGTGTGAATCATTCGGAAGCGACAGAATGTAAATACGATGGTGATTCTTGGGAACCTCGTGATAGTGTAAAAGGGGATATCGCTAGAATGCTATTTTACATGGCTGTTCGTTATGAAGGAGACAACGGCGAAATAGACTTAGAATTAAATGAAAAGGTGAATAACAATAAAGATCCATACATGGGCAAACTATCCGTTTTACTAAAATGGAATGAACAAGACCCTGTAGATGATTTAGAGCGACAGCGTAATGAAGTGATTTTTACGAAATATCAACATAATCGTAATCCTTTTATTGATCATCCGGAATGGGTAAATAAAATTTGGAACTAAAATACTTAAAGTTATTTTACTTTGAGAGAAGGGATTGATCACTATGATCAATCCCTATTTATATCTATACTAGAATAAATGATTTATATAGGGTTGGAGAGGAGAATAGGATAGATATTTTATCAAGTTAAGTATAATAAGAGTCTTTTAATACGGTCCCCATTCTATACTCACACCAACAATAAGAAAAATAAGTCCAATGATAAACCAAATGAATGCAAGTGGAGCCATAAATCGAATCCATTTTCCGTAAGAAATGCCGCTCGCTGCGAGAACGCCCATTAAAACACCGGAAGTTGGATTGAGGCAGTTCACTACACCTTCTCCAAGCATAACAGCCTGTACTGTAACTTGGCGTGTAATATGCATGAAATCAGCTAATGGAGCTAATATCGGAATGAAAATAACAGATTCTCCTGTCCCGGATGAAATGAGGAAATGTAATGCGGCACTACTTACATACATACCGATAACGCCAAATACAGGGCTATGTCCTTCGAGAGACTGTGCAAGTTGGTTAACGATTGTATCAAGTAATTTGCCTTGCTCCAAAATGACTGAAATACAACGAGCCATTCCGACGATTAAAGCACCATATATGAGATTTTGGCAGCCTGCTAGAAAAGTAGAAGCGATATCGTTTGCTTTCATGCCACCTATTATTCCCGCTGTAATTGCTATGAAAATAAAAGTAGCAGTCATTTCTGCGTCTGTCCAATGTAGACGAAAAGCGCCTACTAAAAATACAATTAATGATAAAGCTGAAACGAGTAAAATTAATTTATGACGTATTGTCCAAGGAACTTCAGTTTCCTCTATTTCTTTCTCACTTGAAAGAGCATTACTTGGAAACCAGTTATCTCCGAGAATGCTTCCTTTATTCGATTTTTTTAAGCGTTTTACATACCAATTAATATATAAAATAGTGGCAATTAAAAAAGAGATATAGATTGCGGTACGTAAACCAATCCCTGAAAACATTGGAAGTTCTGCGATCTTTTGTGAAATGCCTAAAGGTGAGGGCGATAATATAGTAGCATTAAAACCAGCATAAGTGCCTAAATAAATAATTGCTACACCAACGATAGCGTCCCATTTCAATGTGCGTGCAACGATGATGCCGATGGGGATAAAGCCGATAACTGAGTTAACAATAATGCCAGTCGTGCCGAGAATAGAAAAGAGCGCAGCGACAATACAAATGAAAAGTAATTGCTGATTTCGAAATTTGTTAATCACATGATAGATTAAACCGTCAAGAGCACCTGTTTTTTCAAGAATTGCAATGGCTCCACCTGTAAATAAAATTAAGAAGATGATAGGAGCAGCAAGTGTCATCCCTTTTTCAATAGCGGTAAAAAAAGAAACAAACCCTACCGGCGATTGTGGAACAGAATGATAACTTCCTGCTATTGTCGTTGTAACAGTACCGTTTGTAACTCTTTTAAACTCTCCAGCAGGAACGAAATATGTAGCAATGGCACAAAGTAAGGCAATAAAAAATAGTAGTACGTACGCGTCAGGCATTTTAAACTTTCGTTTACTCGGCTGCTTTTTTACCTCGGTATGTAATTGCATAAAAACCCTCCTTTTTCACTTGGTTAATTTTAAATATTCTGAAATTTATCTGTGAAATAGATTATAATAAAGGTGGCTTCTTAAGGCAATAGTTTTTCTATGCTTTTCCTGCACATACAAATTATTGCACGTTAGACAGGGAAACGAAAATAACCCAAGAATATGTTATATAGAAGGAATAAGGAAAAGAGGGGAAAAAGATGTGGAAAACTACCGATCTATGTGATGAGTTTGAAAAGGAATTAAAAATATGTCGCGAGTCTTTTCGGTCTTTTGGGAAGAAAGAACAATTTTACGGGAAAATTGCAACGGTAAAAGTGAAGGATGATAATGTACTAGTGAAGGAAGGATTGCAAACATTACCAGAAGGAACGGTATTAGTTGTTGATGGTGGAGCGTCTACGAATTGTGCGTTACTTGGCGATAATTTGGCAGCTATTGCGGAGGAAAGAAAGCTGGCAGGAATTATTGTGAATGGATATGTTCGTGATTCTAGTGAACTAAAGAATATTAATATTGGTATTTTAGCGTTAGGGGCGATGCCAAATAGAAGTGTAAAAGAAGGAAAAGGAGAGCGGGATATTTCATTGCAATTTGGACAAGTAGAATGGAAGCCAAATGAATATGTGTATGCGGATGAAGATGGCGTCATTATTAGTGAAAAGAGTTTGCATCGTTAAAGGATAGTAAACTACTATTCTTAGAAAATAAATCCGATAAAGCATGGACAAAATTCTTTGTCAATAGTAAAATAATACAGAAATTTATAATTAACAGAATGTATAGGTTTATCGTTTTACGATAACTGAAATGGAAGTAAGTAGTGCCTAGAAAAGTGAATGTTATCACAATGATACGTTCATAAACAAAATTATTTTTCCTATACAAATATAGCCGCGAATGATGCGGGTCGGAGGTGTTGCGCAGTTTGTTCGACACTTACAAAAAAAGAGTGTCAATTGCACGCCCTTGAAGGGCCTTTTTTTGTGTAAATAGTAGTAAGGGAGGAAATTTTGGGATGGCAATGTTGAAAAAATGGCTGCTTACGTCGTTAATGGCAGTTACACTTGTATTTGTTTCTTTTGCGAATACAGTACATATTACGTTTGCTGAAGGAAATACAGCAAAACTTGCAATTATTGGTGAATCACAAAAGGGCATTATGTTATGTCCGAAAGAAGAGCAAATTAAAGATGGGGAAACAGCTTTAAGTTTGCTGCAAAAAGTCATGGGGGACAAAGTAACAGCAGAGACGATGTCGTTTGGAACGTATGTTAAAGGCATTGACGGCTTAATGGCTGGGGACACAAGCGGCTGGTTGTATGATGTAAATGATAAATCTGCAGAAGTTGGAGCAGATAGTTATAAATTAAAGTCTGGAGATGTTGTTGTCTTTCGTTTTGTTGCAGACTGGAGCAATATGAGCCAGGAAACATTACAGCAAACATTAGATAAATTTGGTACTTGTAAAACTGTAGAAGAACCAAAGACAGATGACCCAAAACCAGAAGAACCAAAAACGGATGATCCAAAACAAGAAAAACCAGAAGAACCAAAGACAGATGATCCAAAACCAGAAGAACCAAAAACAAATGATGAAAAGATAGAACAACCAAGGCAAGAGAACATTCAAGTTCCAGCAGCGAAAGTAACTGACGCGATCTCTAAGACATCTGAAAAGATGTTACAAGATGGAATTGAAAGTGATTGGGTAGCTTTAGGCCTTTCTCTTTCTGGAAAGAATGTTCCAATTGAGGCGAAATTAAATTATGTTAAGTCAGTAACTGAAAAAGTAGAAAAGCGCATTAACCGTTTTTCAGCGACAGATTTAGCTAGAACGATTATTATGATGAATGCAATGCAAGCAGACCCTACAAAGGTTGGCGAACATAATTTAGTTCAAAAATTGTATGAATCAGATAAAGTAAATTCTGTTACAGGTTATACATTTGCTTTACTTGCATTTGATACGAAGAAATATGAAGTGCCAGTGAATTCAAAATGGAATCGAGTTGCTTTAGTAGATGCGCTTTTAAACTCACAGCATACAGATGGCGGCTGGACTTACGATAGCGCAAGCAGTAAAGACAGTGCTAGTAGCGTTGATGTAACAGGTATGGTTTTATCAGCATTAGCTCCATATCAAGATCGACCAGATGTAAAGACAGCTGTAGAAAAAGCTGTTGCCTATTTATATAAAGAGCAACTAGAAAATGGTGGTTTTTCTGCTGATGGACAAGAAAATTCTAATAGTGTTGCGCAAGCAATTATTGGACTATCACTTGTGAAAGATGTAGATCAAAACCGTCTACATAAGGCAGTGCAAAATCTACTGTCATATCAACTTCCAAATGGTGAATTCAAATGGTTACCAAGTGATCAAAACGGTAGCGGAATGGCTACAGAGCAAGCGTTATTAGCACTACTTCAGTTTAAAAATCTTGAAAAATCGATTTATGACTGGTCAAATGTATCTGTTCCTGAAATCGATAAGAAACCAAATGTGGATTCAGAAAATGTTGTAGTAGAAAAAGAAGTTACTGAACAACCAGAAGAACAAAAACAAGTACAACAAGAAACAAAAGATGATAATTTAAAAGTTGTTGTTGATAACGAACCGGTTAAAAGCAAAAAGTCAGGAAACGGTAGCACGTTACCAAAAACAGGAGCATCTTCTCATAGTGCAGCTACAGAAGTAGGTATGGGTGTATTATGTATTGCTTCTGCATATGTATTATGGAGACGTAAAGCAGCTTAACAAAAATTAGGAGCAATCATTTGCTCCTAATTTTATTATGAAAGGTGAGAGGCAATATGAGTAAGATGAAATGGTTTATTTCTTTAATGCTTTCACTTGGGCTACTTGCTGGATGTGAAGAGGCAGCTGTAAAGCCTGAGAAGAAAGTAGAACCAAAGCAAGAAGAGGTAGCAAAACAAGAAGAGAAAAAAGATGAAGCGAAACCGGAAGAAAAACCGGAGGAAAAACAAGCTGAACAAGAGAAAAATAAGCAAGACGAACAGAAAGAGAAGCAAGAACAAAAAGTAGAAGAGAAGCCGCAGGTGCAGCCGGAAGTAAAGAAAGAAGAGAAACAACAGGAACAACCGAAAGAACAACCAGCTGTAAATAAGCAACCAGAACAGCAAAAAGCACAAGAAGAGAAACAACAACCGAAAGCGCAAGAAGTAAAAGAAGAAGCGAAGGTTGTGAATCAGCCGAAAGAAACACCGAAGCAGGAGCAAAAAGTTGATCCGAATAAAGAGGAGAAAACGATACCGACTCCGACCGTTCCAAAGCCAGAACCACCAAAACCAGATCCAGTACCAGAACCTAAAGCAAAACAAGTTACGATCTCGGTTAAAGGTAATCAAGGATACTTATTAGGTGCGAAAAAGATGGATGTACAAGAAGGCGATACAGTGTATAAAGTATTGCAGCGTACAGGATTAGATGTTGATGCAATGGGCTCTAAAGATGGAGTTTATGTAAAAGGGATTAATGATTTATATGAAAAAGATGTTACTGCTACTAGTGGATGGAAATATCGTGTGAATGGTGCTTTTCCAAATCATAGTGCTGGTGTAGTAACAGTTAAGCCAGGCGATACAATTGAGTGGGTGTTTGTATTAAAATAAGAAAGGCATTCGGTAAAGGACTATGAAAATAAGTTTTTCTTCTTTACATCCTTTTGTGAATTTTTTCTATTATATCGGGGTGATGATACTATGTATGATGTGTCTTCATCCTCTTTTTTTAATTGGAGCAATACTATTAATCGTCATAATCAATATGATGCAAGGGAATAGCGAAAAGATAAGAAAGATGTTACCGAGCACAATTGTTTTCTTTTTTATGGTCATTTTATTTAATGCATTATTAACGCATAGAGGCCGAACTACATTATTTTGGTTAGGTGATAGCCGTATTAAGCTTGAGGCGATTATGTTCGGACTAGTAATGGGGTTATTATTAGTTGCGATTATGTTTACGTTTGCTTCGTATAATGATATTATTTCAAGTCATAAATTTTTATATTTGTTTTCTAGAATTTCACCGAAAGTAGCATTGTTAACGATGATTACAGTGAGGTTTGTTCCATTGTTTATGAGGCGATTGCAGAAAATAACACTCGTTCAAAAGACAAAAGGTATACAAGTAGATGCAGGTTCAATTGTTGAAAGAGTGAAAAATGGTATGCAATTGCTGCAAGTATTATTAATTTGTTCATTAGAAGATGCGCTGCAAACAGCAGATTCTATGCAAGCGCGTGGGTTTGGTGTAACGAAGCGTACGACATATATTCGGTATAGAATGGAAAGACGAGATTGGTACACGCTCATTTATTTAAGTATTCTATTTATAATTGCTATTATATGTAGCAATTATGGCGGAGGAAAGTTAATCATTTATCCGAAAGTTGAATCTATTCTATTTCAGCAATGCGATGGAATGATGTTTGGAGTATTTACGATGTTTATTAGTCTACCAATTATAATGGAAGGAAGGGAATGGATATGGTGGCGCATGCAGAAATAAACAATTTATCATTTGTATATACTGATGAAAACGAATACGCGTTACAGCATATTTTTCTTTCTATTCAAAAAGGAGAGTTTATTGCACTTGCCGGCGGATCGGGCTCTGGGAAGACGACTTTATTAAAACATTTTAAAAAGGAATTACTTCCAATCGGTAAGCGTACTGGAGATACATATTATGATGGTACTTTATTAGGAAATGTACCTGATTTATTATCTGCACAAGAAATTGGTATGGTATTTCAAAATCCAGAGAATCAGCTCGTAATGGATACGGTCATTCAAGAATTAGCATTTTCTTTAGAAAATATCGGGTTACCATCACAGATTATTCAAAAACGAATAGCAGAGCTTATTAGCTTCTTAGGATTTCAAGATTTATTGCACCAATCTGTTCATACGTTATCTGGCGGGCAAAAGCAGCTCGTCAATTTAGCTGCGGTATTAGTTATGCAGCCGAAATTATTATTATTAGATGAACCGACGGCGCAGTTAGATCCAATTGCTGCGAAAGAGTTTTTAGGATTGTTAAAACGTATTAACGAAGAACTTGGCATTACGATTGTTTTAAGTGAACATCGTTTAGATGAAGTGATACCACTTGCAACACGCGTTATTTGTATGGATAACGGCCGCATCGTTTATGATGGCAGTCCTAAAACGGTTATAGCGAACATGTGGGAAGTAGAAAACTTTCGTCCATTTATTCCGCAAATTCCAAGATTGTTTTTAGAGTGGAATGTAGAAGATATACCATTTACAGTGCGAGAAGCGCAGATGAAACTGAATAACTTTTCAGAGATATCATATGTGAATGAGCCAGTAGCAAAAAGTGAAAAGCGAGAAGTCATTTTAAGTGCAGAGCATATATCTTTTCAATATGAAAAAAATAGTCCACTTATTTTACGAGATTTAACAGTATCGATTGAAAAAGGAAAATGGGTAGCACTCGTTGGGAAAAATGGGACAGGGAAGTCTACACTGTTAACGATTTTAGCGGGATTGCAAAAAGCGAGAAGAGGGAAAGTAAAGTGGAATGGGAAAGTGATACATAAAATTGATTCGAAAGAACGATTTAAAAGGATCGGGTATGTATCACAGCATCCGTATTATCATTTTACATTTGATACAGTGTGGGGGGAAGTGTATGAACGTGCACGTGAATTATACGGAGAACAAGGAAAAGAAATAGCCGAAGATATGCTAAAACAGTTTTGGTTGTATTCGCTTAAAGAACGCCATCCGCATGATTGTAGCGGGGGAGAGCAACAACTACTTGCGTTATGTACAACGTTATTATCAAAGCCAACTTTATTATTACTCGACGAACCGACAAAGGGGTTAGATCCATGGAAGAAAGAAAGAGTAGGAGAGCTATTTAGAAAGCTGCAAAAAGAAGGTACAACAATTGTAATGGCAACGCATGATATTGAGTTTGCAGCGAAATACGTTGATCAATGCATGATGTTATTTGACGGAGCAGTTATTATGAATGATGCACCGAAAGAATTTTTTAGTGGAAACTTCTTTTATACAACATCTATCAATCGATTCATTCGAAAAGAGTTGCCACATGCATTAACGTGGGAGGATGTGTACGAAGCGTGTCCAAACGATATGTTGCATTCATAATATGTATTTTTGCAGTAATAATAGGCACATTACTCTTTACTACACTTATCATGGACGGTTATTACATGTTAAGTAGTTTGTTTTTATTAGTTGTTATTATGTTACCGTTCTATATCCGCTTTGAAAGAAAGGCTTTTGTTTCACGTGAAATTGTGCTCGTTGCTGTGTTAGCGGCAATTGCAGCAGTTAGTCGTGTACCATTTTCTATTTTACCAAGTGTACAACCAACTTCATTTGTCATTATCGTTTCTGCAATTGTGTTTGGAAGTGAAACTGGCTTTATGATCGGTGCTACAGCGGCTATCGTATCTAACATCTTTTTAGGACAAGGTCCGTGGACACCGTGGCAAATGTTTTCGTGGGGTATGATTGGTTTTATAGCTGGATTACTACGTAATACATTTTTAATGAGAAAGCTATGGGGAAGACTTCTATACGGATTGTTTGTTGGATTTTTATTTGGCTGGATTATGAACTTTTGGGGGCTTCTCGGTTTCATACGTGAGGCAACGTGGGAAGCTGTCATTTCGTATTATATCGCAAGTTTTTATTTCGATTTGAGCCATGCGATTTCAAATGTTGTTTTCTTACTATTATTTAGTACGTCTTGGATTACGATTCTTACAAGATTTAAAAAGAAATATGGCATATTAGATAAGCATAACACGGCATAGAAAAGCATACTCATATAAGGTAGGGTCGCGACTTACATATTCGTTTGCCTCTTTCATGCTTCTTACATATTGTAAGGAGCATTTTTTATTGTCAAAAAATAGATTCAATATATACCCGTTATTATATAAATTTATTTGTATAATAGTAGGTGAGAACTATTTTCATAAGGGAGGTGTATAGTTAATGAAGTTAGTTATTCCGAAGCAACATGGTGCATGGGCCATGCTCGTTATACCATTTCTATTAAGTGTCATACTTGGGAAACCTACTATGTATCATATTCCATTGTTTTTAGCTTGGTTCTTTATCTATTTAGCTACGTATCCATTTCTTACGTACATAAAGCAAAAACGAAAAAAAGAGTACTTACATGCTGCAATTGTATATTTTATCATTGCGTTCGTATTTGGAATGATTTCTCTATTATATGAATGGCGCATTCTTTTATTCGTAGTATTCATGATTCCATTATTTATTGTAAATATGTATTACGCTCGTCAAAAAAATGAAAGAGCATTACTAAATGATATTAGTGCGATTATTGTTTTTTGTATTGGCGGTTTAGTTAGTTATTATTTTTCAATGAAACTTATAGATAAAACAGCATTATTTATTGCGCTTATTTCATTTTTATATTTTTTAGGAAGTACATTTTATGTAAAAACGATGATTCGCGAGAAAAATAACCCGAAGTATCGTCTTATATCATGGGGGTATCATATTGTATTAACAGTCATTGTCTTTGCTATCAATCCGTGGTGTTCTCTTATTTTTATACCGAGTGTCATTCGAGCAATTATGTTATATGGCAAAAAAATTTCTATTATAAAAGTAGGGGTTTTAGAAATTGCTAATTCTGTATATTTTTTAATTATAACGGTAATAATTATGAAGTATGCCATTTGAAAAAACTTCCCACCTTATGATGGGAAGTTTTTTCAATCTTGTTCTAAAATATGAACCGTGTAATCACAGCGTTGAATAGCTTGTTCGATCGCATAAAGTGATTGTTCAATACGAGCGCGATTAAAATCTTTTTCAACAGTCTGTAGCGCTTCTTCTAAACAATGTTTTGCTTCTTGTAATGATTGAAAAGAATTTTGGACATATCCGCGAGCATTTTCGTGCATTTCATAATCCTCCTTGCATATTTATATATGTATAGTATGAACAGTAAGGCACAAAATATAATTTGTTATATTTGTTTGACAATTAGAATGAAATTACGTATAGTAAGAATTAAGTGAATATTTTCTTATCCAGAGAGGTGGAGGGACTGGCCCGATGAAACCCAGCAACCGCGATGCAGGTGCTAATTCCAGCAGAACATATTTGTTCTGGGAGATAAGACGAAGATATATACGTAACTTCTTCTTATCGGAGAGGTTTTTTTGTTGCAAAAAAACCGATTACGAAAATTTATATTAAGAAGAAAGGGGTTGCGAAGTACTGTGACACTCGAAAAATACGTAAAACTGCGTAGTACAGTTTATGAATATATGATAGAGCAAGATAAGCCAATATCATTGTTAGATATTCAAGAACATATCGTTTCGCATCATGAAGGAAAATTCACGAAAAAGATGTTACATCAATTTTATTTATCAAGACTATTAGATGAACTGAAACTGGATGGGAAAATTACATTAGCTGATGAATATCTCTATACTGAAAAAGGGGTATTTTATAAGGCGGGAAAAGGGAGCTAAGCTCTCTTTTTTTTGAAGTATGTAGAGTAAAAGACTGCTTAAGCAGCCTGATACAAGGGAATGGTGTTGAGTGTGTAGTGTCAAAGATTGAATGTGCCTGAAAGAGGCACTTCATATCGGCTGCAAATGAAAAGAGACACCTCCGCCGAATAGGTGTCAGTCGTTTTGTCATATAGACTTGCTATTTGACAGTTATTAGAATAACATGCAGGGGTTGTGGAAGTCAAAAGGGAATTAAAGGAAGAGGTGTTGTTATGTACGCTTATTTAATAAAAGAACTATATACGCATATTCCGAAATATATTATTGATAGAGGATATGAATATTATGAAGAAGGACATGTAGAAGATGTTGAAATACATAATAATAAAGTATTTGCGTTTGTGACTGGTAATGCAGGGAATTATGAAGTAGTGATTGAACTGGAGGATTTTTCGGAAAGTAGCTGTGAATGTCCATATGAAAACTATTGTAAGCATATGGCGGCAGTTGTTTATGATATTCAAGGTGCTGGTGAAAGTACGGTAAAAGAGAAACTGAAAGATTTAGAAAAGGAAGAGTTACTTACAGTATTAAATCGTTTATTACAAAGTTCGAAAAACGTACAAATTGTAGAGAAGATGTTAAAGAAGGGGACACTTTAACTTATAGAGGGAGTTGTTTTGTAGTGAATGTACTAATTGTATACGCTCATCCTAGTCCTTCCAGTTTTAATGCGGCGATATTAAAGCATGTGCAAAAAGGGTTACAAGAAACAAATCATTCGGTTACGGTACTTGATTTATATAAGGAACAATTTGATCCAGTCCTTGTATTTAATGAAGAGAAGAAAAGACGTGATTTAGTAAATGAGGAAGAGACAGCGCGATATAGAAAATTAGTGGAAGAGGCAGATACGCTTCTCTTCATCTATCCGATATGGTGGTGGGGGATGCCTGCTATTTTAAAAGGATTTATTGATCGCATTTTCGTAGCTGGATTTGCTTATAAATATGAAGGTGCCCTGCCGAAAGGATTATTGAACGGAAAGAAAGCGTGGGTTATTAATACGTTGGACTCGCCTTTATGGTACGTCGCATTATTATACCGATCAGCAGATTGGATTATGATGAAGAGAGGCGTTTTACGTTTTTGCGGTATTCGCGATATAAAACGGTCAGTTTTCCAATCAGTGAAAACGAGTAAACTAGAGAAGCGGGAAAAATGGTTAGTACAAATAGAAGAAAAGGCTCGTACATTATGAATGAAATCGATCGTATTCTAAACTGTTGTGGGTATGATAAAGAACTTTTGCGAACGTATATTACATGTTTACTTCAATTGAAAAAATGTAGCGAAACATTTCAACAAATGACGATTCAATTAAGAAATGATTATCTAATAAGAGGGATTTGTGAAAGAGAAGTTGATGAGGTGGTAAGAGGAAGTAAAGAATATGAAACATATTTTCTTCCTAAAGCGTTACAGTGGAATTTCCTTAAGAAAAATCCACATTTAATTGAAAAAGTATGTGAAGACTTTTTTGCATTTGAGGCATTACATCTTACGGATATAGAGTGGGAGACCGTGATAAATTGCACGGGAAATAAGTGATTTATTGTGTAAAAAAGCTAGTATAAAACTAGCTTTTCGTTTAAATAAATAAGAAACATAGACTAATGATGAATCCTGCATATAGTAAGTTCACAACGCAAAATCCCATAATATCACGAGCGCCTAAACCAGCTATCGCTAATGCCGGTAATGCCCAGAAAGGTTGAATTAAATTCGTCCAAGCATCACCCCACGCAATTGCCATTGCTGTTTTTGCAGCAGGGACACCAAGTTCAGCACCAGCTGGAATCATAATGGGTGCTTGCACAGCCCATTGACCGCCGCCAGACGGAACGAAAATATTAACGATGCCAGCACTTAAAAAAGTAAAGAGCGGGAAAGTCGTTTCGTTTGAAATGCTAATAAAGAAATTCGAAATAGCTCCTCCAAGTGAAAGTCCTTCACTATTAGCTCCAATCATCATTCCCATAATTCCTGCATAAAACGGAAATTGAAGTAAAATACCACAAGCACTTTTCGTAGAATCTGAAAAAGCGCGAATATATTGAATCGGCGTACGGTGGAAAATAAGTCCAGCAATTAATAACATAAAAATAACGATGTCTAGCGTAAGGTTAAAACCTTTCGTATAAAAGTAATTGAAAATATAAATGAGACCTAACAATCCAACGCAAAGTGTAATAATGATACTATTTTCCATTTTTTCAGCGAACGTATTGTTCCCTACTTCTTGAGCGGCAGCTTCTTCATGGAATACGCTAGGATCTACCGTTATCGTATGTTTTTCATCTGGATGCATCGCTTTATTAATGAGAGGCATCGTAACGAGAAAAATAATAACTGGAACGAGTGCGTATGGTGAGAATAGCGTTTCTGTTATTGGAATCGCTTCTTTTATACTTCCAGCTGTCGTTTTAATTAATGTTTCGCCGCCAGTTGCTAACGTAAGAGGAATAGAAGCAGAAAGCCCCGCATGCCAAATGAGAAATCCAGAGTAAGAAGAAGCGATGGCTAGTCTATAATCCAATCCTTCGAGCTGCCTTGCCACTTCTTTTGCATATAAAACAGATACAACAATACCAAATCCCCAGTTTATGTATGCTCCTAGTAAACTTACGATTGAAATGGCAATAATACCTTGTCCATTCGTTTTCGGTAGTTTCGCAGCTTTCGTTAATCCTTTTTTAATGAGGGGAGCATTTGCTAAAGCAGATCCTGTTACGAGTACAAGTGCCATTTGCATAGAAAAGGCGAGTAGCCCCCAAATGCCATTACCCCAGTGATTAATCATTTCCACAGGTGTTTGGTGCGTTGCAAACATGCCGAAGAAGATAACAAAAACAGTTAATAAACATGATAAAATAAACGGTTCTGGCAAGAAACGTTGCACTAAGGCGACGCAACCATTAGTAAAAGAACGAAACAAAATAGATCAACCTCCTTATGTATGTTTATTACAATTATTCGAGGTTGATTTGGGAATGACCTTTTAAAAATAGAAAATTCAGATATTTTAGATGGTTTTCATTTATAGTTCGGCTATTATACGAAGTTGGATAGAGAAAATAAGAGCCTGTAAATTTTAAATGTTAGAGTTAGTGAGTGTGTTATTATGACACGTCAACGTCGAACTATTACAACCAAAATTAATATTGCCTTGAAATAATATTAATTGTAAAATAGTGGTCAATGCTCTTAATTTTAGCAAAAAATAAAAGGGGTGATGTAATGAACAAAATGAAATTGTTTAGTGGATCTTCTTTAACGATGGCTATGTTGAGTACTTCAGCTTTTCCAACTTCTGTAGTTACAAATCATAAGATAATACAAAGAGAACTTAGTGTGTACTAATGGGTGGTAATAGATTTATGAAAAAAAATGTGGAATAATCATATTGGTTTTGTTTTTTATTTTGAGTGCTTGTTCTAGTAATAATACTTTTAAACAAGCAGATATTGAAAAGGGAATAGTATATGAATTACTTTCTAAAAATACAAATACGAACACTGAAATATCTTATAAAATAAAAATGACGAATAATACCGATTATGTTATTGCGCAAAATAATGTTATGTTTTCATTTCCTAAATCCCCAACAAAATCTGGTCAAACAACTAATCCATTTAAAGTGTTAGCTAAAGGTAATACTTTAAATATTAAACCTGGGGATAGTGTTGTTTTGGAAGTATCATTTTCTCCTGATTTTTATTCTGAATTTAAGAATACAGAAGTGACTAAAGCGAATTTGTATATAACGGGTTATATCGATAAATTAGCTGATGAAAATCATTTTGATTTTATTAAAAGTATTAATTTAGATTGAAAAAGTGAGCTATTTAACATGTTAGTGTTAAATAGCTCACTTTTATTTAGAAGAATGCACTAAGTTAGACAGGCAAAATGGGGGTATGTAGTTCACGTTTCTGGAATAATTGTAATAGCAACGGTCCGAACCGAAGCCTCTATTTCATCATTACTTTGGCTATTGTAGTATTTAATCATTAATTCGTTAAGTTCGCTTTGAAACTTTCCAAAGTGTTCTTCATCTAGCTTTAATTCTACTACAGAAAAAGTAGCCTTATCTTCTTGACTGTTTTGTTCCTCTAATTTTTTTAGGTAACTTTGATATTGTGTCATAAGTGATAATTGGTAATAGGAAATGTAATTTAACTTTTCCTCATCACATAATCCTTTCCACTCACTTCCTTCAATTTTTGCATCTTCTTCATTGATTGCGTAATATTTTTCAGAAACAGATTTTACCTTTTTTTCTTTAATTACATGGACGATACCAGAATCAACCATAGTTTGTAGCTGTCTATATAGTGTTGCTTGTGGTACATTTTTAATGATTTTTACCATTTCTAATGGTGTTAGCCCATCTTCTTTATTTCTCATTAACACTTGGCAAATTTTCATTCTTACCGGATGCATTAAGATTTCAACTTTATTACTCATTATATCACCTTATGTATTGTTTTTTATTCTCATTATAAATAATGAGAATAATGATTGCAATCCATCCGTTTTTATTTTATCATTATCAATAATGATAATGAGATTTGAAAGGAGTGATGACAATGAAAATACATTATGGATTGAATGATCTTAAAGACATTGATATTATGGCTTTTTTACCCATTATATTTCCAGTTATTGCAGTGGGGGCACTTTTAGTTTTAATTGCATTCATTGATTTATATCGTCATAGGAAAACAAGAAAAAATGTACTTGTATGGACGTTAATTATCCTTTTCGTTAATATATTGGGACCTATTTTGTACTTTGTTATAGGAAGAAAGGACAGTGAGAAATTATGAAATTAGAGATTAAAAATGTAACAAAATCATTTAAAGGAAAAATTGCTGTCAATAATTTCTCGATGGAACTGCAAGCGGGGGAATGCGTCGGATTAATTGGACCAAACGGAGCAGGGAAATCCACATTAATAAAAGTAATTTCGGATATTACTAATCCAACTGCTGGTGAAGTTTTATTGAATGGGATAAAAATATCAAAAATGAAAAGAGAAATTGGTTATCTACCTCAATATCCTAATTTTTTTCATTGGATGACGGCGCGAGAAACGCTTACGTTTATGGGCCAACTTTCGGGATTGAAAAAAGAAGAATTGTCAAAGTCAATTCCAAAAATGTTGGAGAAAGTTGGACTAAAGGGCGAAGAAAATGCAAAGGTGAGTACCTTTTCTGGAGGAATGAAACAAAGACTCGGTATTGCACAAGCATTACTGCATAAACCAGCGCTTATTGTCATGGATGAACCAGTATCTGCATTAGATCCAATCGGTAGAAGGGAAGTATTAAATCTCATTGAAGAAATAAAAAAAGATACGACCATTTTATTATCAACCCATATATTAAGTGATGCAGAAGAAATCTGTGAACGATTTGTCATGATTAAAGATGGAACAAAGATAGAAGATACAACAATTACTGAGCTTTTGCACCGCAATGGCGAAAATAAATTAATCATTGAAATCACAGCTAAAGATCGAGAGTGGATTGATGTTGTAAAAAAGTTGCCCTATGTGAAGGACGTAGAAGTAATTGGGCTTAAAATCAAAGTGAAGGTTGAAAGTATCGAAATAAACAAAAATATGTTACTGCAAAATGCACTCGAACATAAAGTGGACATCGTTAAATTTGAAATAAACAACGATACTTTAGAAGAAATTTTCTTGAAATTGGTGGTGCAAAAATGAATAATCTAATGGTATTGATAAAAAAAGAATGTGTTCAAATGTTACGTGATTTTAAGGTGATTTGGCTACCAATTGTTTTTATATTTTTAGGGGCAACACAACCAATAGTAACGCATTACTTACCATCAATTTTGGGGGCATTAGGTGGAGGTCAGGGAATTACCATCGATCCGAGTATGACAGCACAAAAAGGAGGTGAAGTACTGGCGAGTACTTTGGGATCCCAGTTTGATCAGCTGGGACTTATGATTCTAGTGATTTCTATGATGGGTGCTATTCAAACAGATAAAGCCAATGGTATGTTGGCTTTTATTTTAACAAGGCCCGTTACTGTTACTTCATATGTAGGTGGGAAAATAGTGTCCAACTATTTACTGGTAGCTTGTAGTGTAACAATTGGATACGTTACTTCTTATCTATATGTAAATTATCTTTTTACTGCTGTTCCATTTGCACACCTAATTACCGGATTACTATTTTATTTAATTTGGGTTCTTTTTATCGTATCTTTCACAACGATGATAAGTGCTATTTTTCACAGTCAAGGTATTATTGCGCTAATTTCAATTGCTTTTCTTTTAGCTTGCAGAATAATCGTCGGTTTGATTCCAATAGTAGATCAGGTTAATCCAGCTAGTATGAGTAAACATGCAATGGAAACGTTAGTCACAGGGGTAGTAAATTCAAACGCAATAATTAATGGATTACTAACTATAGTTTGGATTTTATTGACACTCTTCGTAACAAATTATTGGATTGCTAATAAAAAGTTTAATGATGAATAACTTTGATGAGGATAGTGGCTTCAAATAAAACACCTTAATAAGAAAAAGCTTCCACTACTGTGGAAGCTTCTCTAACTGAAAGTGTTGGAAGTACTACGAGAACAGTGGTGCCTTATGAATAAGGGACAATAAAAAAATTCTGGATGCAAGAGGATTTTTTTATTGGGAATAGTAAGGATGAGGGGAGGTGCATTACATATGGGAAAAGGTAGAAGTAATAATGCTGGTAAAAAGCAACCAAATTTCGATGATTCATCTAATTTCGCTAAACAAAGTCAACCGACAGAAAAGAAGAAGAAATAAAAAAAGGAGCTCTCTTTATCAAGAGAGCTCCTTTTTTAGATATATTGATGTTTCAACACAACAGATCGTGTGTTCAATCAAATAGTCATACATGTAAGGTTTAAACTCCTGCTTCCACTACTGTGGAAGCTTCTCTAAATGATGTGCAATATCAATATACATATTTGAGTAAACTGAATGGATGTCATTACTTGGTGTAGCGTTAGAAGAGAAATGGACAATGACCATATTCGCTTTCGGATCGATGTAAAGTGTTTGTCCGTAACTACCTAACACTTCAAAAGCACCTTGTTCATTGTGCGGAATCCACCATTGATTATGATAAGAAATGGAAGCTCCAGGGCCAACTGCAAGTTCACCTTCTTGGACATTTTTTATATCTTCAGTAATAGAAGAAGGGAGAATTTGTTTTCCGTTATATTCCCCGTTATTTAATAATAATTGTCCGAATCTCGCCATATCTCTAGCAGTTGCATTTAAACCAGCGCTAGCTTGTTCAACTTTTGTTTCATCTGTTACGTAATACGCGTTTTCTTCCATACCAATTTGAGACCATATGCGCTCGCTAACATTTTCAGCTAATGATTTCCCAGTGATAGTTCGAATAATCCAAGCGAGTGTTTCTGCTGATCCGTTATCATAAGAAAAATCGGAACCAGGCGGTGCAGTTTCTTCTGCTTCTCGTAACATATCATAAATTTTCATCGGACCGTCGTAGTTTTTACCTCTAGGTAAAATATTGCTCGCTAAATATAGTTGTGCATCTTGATTTTCTAACGCTGGATGTTCGTATCCGTGAGTAGGATATTCTACAGAAACTTGCATGTCCATTAATTGCTGAAGTGTGGCATTACCGAACGGTGTATTTTTTAATTCTTTTATATATGCGTCAGCTGTTTTTTCTAAGTCAATACGATTTTCTTCAGCGAGAGATTGTATAATTGCACCGGTAAAAACTTTTGCTAATGATGCCATGCCATGAGGTTCACTTTCGTTATATCCATTGAAATATCGTTCATAAACAAGTTGTCCATTATGTACAACGACAAAAGCATCCGTTTTATTATCGTCTAAAAGTTTTTTTAGAGGAGTTGTATGTCCAAATCTACGCTCCACAGCAAAATCGTCTAAGTTTTGCGATGCGGTAGAGAAGTGGGAAACGTGATCCGGGTTATTATTTACCTCGTTAATTAAAGTGAATTCTTTCATATGTGTGTACGACCAACGTAAGTAAGGATCATCTAACCAATTTTTCTTCGTCACGTTATTTTTCGATGGGATTGTTTTATTATGTTTGAAGTATGTAAAACCGAGCCCTGTAATTACAAATATAAATGTGATTATGAGTAAGAGTAGGGGAGATTTTTTAAGTTTCATATCGGTCCCTCCTTTTTATTTCTATTATAAGTATACGCTTCTATTGAAATAAATACAAAATAAGGAAAGTAAACGGGGAAGTTTACTTTCCTTATTCGTGTTAAGCGGAAACTTTTCCGTCCGTATGCTGTTTCTTGAATTTTTGTTTTCGTCCGTGTAATCCATAATATAGAAGTAAAGTGAAGGCAACGATAATAGCTGCGATAAAATACATATTATGGTAACTTGATTTCGCTGCGACGATACCTAAAATGAAAGAACCAAAGCCAATACCACTATCAAAGAATGAGAAGTAAGTAGCTGTCGCAGAACCACGTCGGTGGTTTGGAGCGGCAGAAATCGCAATCGTTTGGAAGCTAGGAATTAATGTCCCGTAGCCTAAACCGATTAGCATACCTGCGCCAAGGAACCAAAATGAAGTCTGTGCTTGACTTAAAATGAACATCCCAATTGTGAAAATAATGATAGCTGGGTAAACAAGTACATTTTCACCGAAGCGATCAAAAATCTTACCTGTAAATGGACGAGAAATTACAACAACAAGTGCGTATAAAATAAAGAAGTAACTAGCAATGTCAGCTAAACCGAGCTCTTTTGCATAAATAGGAATAAAGGATAAAATGCCACTATAAGAAAAGGCTAAAACAAATCCTGTAAGAGCGATCGGAATAGAAGATGGTTCAAGTAAGTCTTTCCATTTCATTTTTTCTTGTCTTTGTTTCTTTATTGGTGCTTCATGCGGAATATTTACAAGTAGTCCTAATAAAAATGCAAGTAATGAAAATACGGAACAAACGATAAATAATACAGTAAATGAAAAATGAGAAATAATTGTTAAACCTAAAAAAGGACCAATTACCATCGGCAGACTCATGAATACGCCGAAATAGGCAAGTGCTTCGCCGCGTCTATGAGCTGGCGCAACATCTGTGACAATCGTACCTGTTGCAGTTGTTGCCATACCGAACCCAATACCATGTAAGAAGCGAAGGGAAAGTAATAAAAATAAACTTTGCGCACCGAAATACATAACAGTAGCGGCTAAAAATAATGAAAGTGAAATAAATAATATTTTCTTTCTTCCTAAATCATCGAGCCATTTTCCTGTAAATGGTCGACATAAAACAGATGAAATAAGAAATACAGTTGCAACTAAACCGATTTCCTCAGGTTTTCCTTTTAGGTTGTCTATAACGTAGACAGGCAAAGTAGTCATAAGCATATAAAATGTTAAGAAGAGAAATAGACTACTAAAACAAGTTCCGAGGAAATCCTTCGTCCAAAGTTTCTCACTTTGCATCGTCATCCCTCCAATTTAATCTAAATTTTTAATAATTTGTTGTAACACTTGAAATGCTTGATGTAACTCATCTTCGTTAATATCTTCTAGCGTCTTTTCTTCAAAAGTATCAACTTCTTCTTGCCATACCGGAATCATTTTTATCGCTGTTTCTGATAAAGAAATAAGCTTTTCACGGCGATCTTTTCCTTCTGTACGAATAATCCATCCCATCGTTTCCATACGTGTTAACGTACGAGTCATCGTTGGTGATTCAACATTTAAATACTGACATAATTCTGTTTGCGTACAAGAACCAGTTTGATTGATGCGGAAAATAACAGCCCATTGCGCACTAAATAACCCAGTTGGAGATACGCGTTCATTAAATTTCTTTGTGAATTTTCGAGAAGTCTGGCTGACAATGTGAAAAAAATGTTGTTTTTCGTCCATGTATTTTGATCCTTTCAAATTAGTTACCTAGCTAACTATATACTTTTTCATTATAATTGTCTAGTAATAGACATGTTGATTTATGTAAAAAATTCGTATAGGTTTTATGTTGCGAACATATATTCTGTATGCTATTCTTTAAGTAAGTAAAGAATTTTCTTTCTATTAAATAGAATGGGGGAACTTGTGATGATTAAGCCTGCAACAATGGAGTTTGTTTCACTATCGAATGGAGAAACGATTGCGTATCAGGAAGTTGGAAGGCAAAATGCAGAAATTCTTGTACTCATTCACGGAAACATGACATCGTCACAACATTGGGATTTAGTAATTGAAAAGCTGCAAGATCAATACCATATTTACGCTCTTGATTTAAGAGGATTTGGCCAATCAACGTATAATCAATCGATAGATTCATTACAAGACTTTGCGGTTGATGTAAAACTATTTATTGATCAATTAAAACTAGAGAAATTTTCATTAATGGGCTGGTCAATGGGCGGTGGTGTTGCGATGCAATTTACAGCGAATCATCCAACGTTTGTCGAAAAGTTAATTTTAGTAGAATCAGTGGGCATGAAGGGATATCCAATTTTTAAAAAAGATATTAACGGGCAGCCGATCGTATCAAGTTTAGTAAAGACGAAAGAAGAGATCGCACAAGATCCCGTACAAATTGCTCCAGTACTAGACGCGATAAAAAGTATGAATAAATTATATTACCGTACAATATGGAATTTATTAATATATACACATAATCAACCTGAACCGGATCGTTACGAAAAGTATTTAGATGATATGTTAACACAGCGTAATTTCGTAGATGTAAATTATGCGCTCATTACATTTAATATTTCGGATGAACATAACGGGGTTGTAGAGGGGAATAAGCAAATGCATCGTATTAAAGCGCCGACACTCGTCATACAAGGTGACAGAGATTACGTCGTACCGCAAGTAGTCGGTGAGGAATTAGCAAAACATTTGCCGAATGCAGAGTTGAAAGTGTTAGAGGATTGCGGTCATTCGCCGTTTATTGATTGTTTAGATGTATTTATAAAACATGTTGAGGATTGGTTAGAATAGAAAGAATCCCCAAAATGATAAGTATTGCATATACTATAACATTGTAGGTAAAAGGGGAGATTATCCATGCATCATCCGTTCTTAATAGCGCATTCGCCATATAATCATCACTTATATACAAAAATAATGATAGCTCCGATGTATATGCAAGTTTCACCAGCTGTAGTTCCTTTACAAATGCAATACCCGCAGCCACCAATTGCTCATGCACAGCAATACGTGTATGAAACTGCTTTTTATAAACATCCGTATTTTAAGCAATTCCATAACAATGTGAAAGCGCAAGTATGGGAAGGATAATAAGCTAAAAGAATCATTCTTTTAGCTTATTTTTTATCCTTTTCGGTAATTCATCTCCATCTGATTTGTGTCATGGGTGAAACCCAACAATTCAGGTGGAGATGAATTGCCGTCAGAAGGTAGGCTGCACGCTTTTGTTTCGTTCATTACAATTTTCCCAGGGCAAATATTTGTTTCTTTTTGTCTTGCGATATAATCTTCCCTTAGATAAGGAAGGAATATATTGTAAGATAACGAAATTGGATAATAATAATCATTTTGTTACTTGAGTCAATAGGAATTGCGATGAAGACCATGTCACATTTTGTTCCGTTTTGTTTAAAATATTGATTTTTCAAAAGAAATAATTTTAATGCACTCTCTAAGAAAGGTGGTGAAAACAATGGCTAGAAAGAAAGCGGTGAAAGTATTACGTAAACAAAAGAAAAGAGAAAAAATACAACGATTCACTCAAAAACAAAATATTGGACGAGCTTGCTTGACTGCAAAAGAATTTCGTTTACTGCAACGCATGTCACATAGTTCAAAAGCATTGCGAAATGTTGGATTGTACACAATTAAACAAAGTTATTTGAATCATAACAAGATGGCTACTGTAAATGAAGTGGACACCGCCATGCAAGCCGATATGAATTACTCAGGTATTCAATCAAACTCTGTTCAAGCGATTCGTAGAGCCTTATTTACAGAAGTGAAGAGCTTTTTTAAAGCATTGGAACAGTGGAAGAAAAATCCCGAAACCTTCACAGGGCGTCCTAAGTTTCCGAACTATTCTCCTTCAACGGACAAACGAATCATTGAAATCTATCAAGTTCCAAAAGTGGATGAGAACGGATATTGGATCATTCCGATGAGTGTGGCATTCAGGAAAAAATTCGGTTCCATTAAAATACGTATGCCTAAAAATGTAAGAAATAAAAAAATCTCCTACATTGAGATTGTACCGAAGCAAAAAGGTCGGTTCTTTGAGGTGCATTATACATATGAAATGCACGTTTCTCAAATGAAGAAACAATCAGCGACCACTAGTAACGCTTTGAGTTGCGATTTAGGTGTAGACAGATTAGTAAGTTGCGTGACAAATACAGGTGATGCATTTTTAATCGATGGAAAAAAATTAAAATCCATTAACCAGTACTTCAACAAAATGATATGTAATCTGCAACAGAAAAATATGGAGAATGGAATTTCCAAACGTGTTGTAACGAATAAAGTCGCTGCAATTTGGCATAAACGAGAACGACAAATAAACGGTTACATTTCACAAACGGTAGGATTGTTGTTCAAAAAAGTGAAAGCATTCGATATAGATACTATTGTCGTAGGGTATAACACGGGTTGGAAACAAAAATCTGATATGGGAAAAAAGAATAATCAAACATTTGTTCAAATCCCATTTCACAAACTGATTGCGGCAATTGAGAATAAGTGTGTAAAAGAAGGTATCCGATTTTTAAAACAAGAAGAAAGCTATACTTCAAAAGCTAGTTTTCTTGATAAAGATCCGGTTCCAGTTTGGTCTAAGGATGATAGGACGCATTATCGCTTTAGTGGCAAACGAATCACTCGTGGTCTGTACCAAAGTAAAGCAGGAACATGTATCCATGCTGATATTAATGGTGCACTGAATACATTGCAAAAATCAAGAGTTGTAGAATTGGATGACAATCTTAAAGTGAAAACGCCGATTCTATTAGAAGTGCAAAAACGTAAGGCTGTTGCTTCGCGCATAGCTTAGTGGGTGCGTCAACCATCCATGTGTACTCGACTTGTCGGGGCTTGTAGCAAACGCTGGGTTCATCTGAGTGGTGGCTTCTTCCACAAGGGAGAACTGCTCTTTTTCTGAAAGGGTGGTGCAAGTGGGAAAACAATGTTCGTTGCCAGTACCAACCAAAAATAGACTTTGGGGTGTTACCGTAAGGTGGCATGAATGCTAGAGCGTCAAACTGTCTAGCGATAGACGAAAAGACCTAGCATTCTAACTCAAGCCCCCACTGAAATGTTTCATCTCAGTGGGGGGAGTTGACTGCGAATATTCGTACACGCATTTGAAGAAACAGTTTATAATGAGAAGTGGACAGCGTGAGAAGGAGAGGGAAGAGGATGTCAATGCGTTTTACATTTTGGATTATGGTTGGGATTGTAGCAATCTCGGGTTTGTCGCAAGGGATGCTCTTACCAGCCATTGCAATGATTTTTGAACAAGAAGGGGTTAGTTCAAGTATTAATGGTATTCATGCAACGGCATTATACATTGGGATATTAGTTATTTCACCGTTTCTTGAAAAACCGATGCAAAAGTTTGGAATGAAGCCAATTATCGTCATTGGTGGGTTTCTCGTTATTATTTCATTATTCTTTTTTACACAAACCTTTTCATTTTGGGTATGGTTCGTACTTAGATTTCTAGTTGGAGTCGGAGATCATATGCTTCATGTCGGAACACAAACATGGATTACGACAACATCAGACCCAAGTAAAATAGGTAGACAAGTATCGATATACGGTGTATTCTTCGGAATTGGTTTTGCCGTCGGCCCGTATTTAGCAAGCACTGTGCAGTATGGTCTTGCAACGCCGTTTATTATATCTACTATACTTTGTTTAATAGGTTGGCTCCTATTACTTCCAACGAAAAATGCATTCCCAGCGCAAGATGAAAGAGAAGTGAAGAGCGAATCATCATTTTCTCGTTATAAACAAGTTGTTGGATTAGGATGGATTGCGCTACTGGGACCACTTGCATATGGCGTACTGGAAGCAATGTTAAACAGTAACTTACCAGTATACGCGCTTCGTAAAGGATGGTCTGTTTCAGAAATATCCTTCTTATTACCAGCATTTGCAGTTGGGGGCATTATTACACAAATTCCGCTCGGTATATTGAGTGATAAATATGGAAGGGACCGTATTTTAACGTGGACGTTCAGCATAAGTACGGGTATTTTCTTGCTGGCAGCCGTATTTGATCAATATTATTGGATCGTCTTTGCCTGCATGTTGTTAGCGGGTATGGTCATTGGATCGTGCTTCTCTTTAGGGCTTGGATTTATGACAGATTTATTACCGAGACACTTATTGCCAGCAGGTAATATATTATCTGGAATCGCCTTTAGTTTAGGAAGTATACTGGGACCTGTATTAGGAGGCGTATTTATAGAAAAAATACAGTATACAAGCTTTTTTATTGCGGTTATGATTATAATAGGAATTCTCGCAATGGTATATATGATCTACATGAAGAATCAATTCGCATCAAGAAAAATAGAAAGTAGGTTAGGGCATGACAAAACAACCTAATAAAAAGAAATTTGAAGTACTTGAAAATGAAACAATTACAGACTGTTTAGCGCGCATGGAACAAGAAGGATACGCACCGTCTCGTCGTATGGAAGAGCCAATCTTTCATGAAGTGAAGAAAGATGGCAAAACAGAAGTTGAACCGTGCGGTAGAAAAATTGTTTTTGAAGGGAAATTGAAGTAATACAAATAGCAAATTCTCTTTATAGTATAGAGCCACCCAATTCATTTGAGTTGGGTGGCTTTTTTTTATACTGACCAATGAAAGACTAGGCTAAACGATCTTCATTTGTAAAGGTAGTATGGAGAGGAATTAACTACATAAAATTGAAGAAAAATGCGAAACCTTTTTATAAAATATGGAAATGTTAAAACCCCTTTGATAAAATAGCAATATGTAAAAATAATTATTTATAAATTCTCAATGTAATGAATATTCATGTTTAAATATACGAATTTAACTACATAGTTATTGTAATAAAGGGGGAGAAAGATGTTAGATGAATTGTATAATGCTTTTTTAAATGCATCGGGTTTTACAGAAAGCGCGAGGAAACGAGACCAGTATGATAAATTACATGATTATTTGAAAGATCAAGAAAGAGAGTTAAAACGATTCATTCAAGAGGCTGAATCAGCGAAAAGAGATTATGAGAGTAAAAGTAATGGTTTAGAAGCTAATAAAATTCCGGCAGTTGAATTTGAACAAAAACGTCATGAAAAGGATGAAGACTTAAATACAGTATTATCCTATTTTAAAAGTGAATTAAGCAATGTTGGATCTGCGATAGGTACAGCTTATGCAAAGTATTTGGAATATAAAGCGAAAGCAGAAGCGGAGAAAGCGTCAGCATACGCTGCCGCGACCAGAGCTTTCGAAGAAAAGAAAAAGGAAATTGAAAAACTTATCCATTAAGTATACAAAGAATGGAGGGAATCCACATGAGTGGCAAAGAGGTTGAAATTATAGGAAGTAACACTGCAAGTGCCATTTCTTACGCACAAAACATAGAGAACGGCATGAAAGATTCTTTAAATCAAGCGAAAAACTTAAAAGCATACGTTACATGTGCGAAATGGAATGGAAAAACGAGAGATGCCTTTTTAAGTTATCTTGATTTAATCATTCAATATAACTCAGAAATGGTAGAGGCATTTGAAGGACATACGAAAGCTTTGAAAGAGTTAGAGAAAAGTATTCAAACGTATGGCGATATATCGGAAGTAAGGGCGATAAAAAAATTGTGATGGAGAAATGAGGAATAAAAGAATGGGGAAAGAAATGATTTTTGCACCTGCTGAATTATATGTTCTCGCAGGTGCAGCTGGGGTTACCGATATATTTGGATTGCCAAACCGTGACGTAATTATTTTACTTGATGAAGAATGTGTCACGAAAGCAACTACGAGTTTAAAAGAAAAAGGCTTACTTACAAATGAAAACGGAATTACCCCTGCAGCTTTTCAAATGATTGAGCTATTAAAAGAATATGAAAATTGTCATGAATACACGAGAATGAATAATGTATTAATTGGATTTTTGAAAGAGGATAAAGACCGAGTGGCTGTATTAACGGAAATAGAGCCAAATAAAAAATACGAGATCGACTACATACCAAAGCCAGACGTATATTTTTCCTTATTAACACGCATCCCTTTCTTATTGAGAGAACCGAGGGAAATAGAAGATACATTTTTCTCAAAGAGAATGACAGAGGCAGAACAACAAACATTTGAGGAAAAAGATTTATCAAATAAAGATGTTATAGCGATAGAAACGTATACGAGGCCTCGGAGTAATAGAGGAGGAAAATGGGAATGTTTCTTATATTTCACTGAAGGAGAAGATTTCGTTCAAATTGATGTAGAACGTAATCAATATGACTGGGTGAGTCTCTATGCGGTAAATAAGAAATTGTATGACGTGTTAAAAATGCCGTATAAAAAATTAATTGACCCGAGACAATTTTCGTTAGGAGGTATTGAATAATGCAAGTATCAATGGGAGATGGTGGTTCTGGTGGTGGAGAAGAAGTATTAGTTAATTTTCAAGAACTACTTGATATAGTAATGAAATTAGAAGATATATATAAAATCCATGTAGACGTCATTGGAACGAATATTGAGAGTTTATTAAGCAGTGATTTTTATCAAAAAGGTGAAGCGATGAGAGTAATTGAAAAATATCCTGATATATTACACAAAACACTTGAATTTGCTCAACACTATTCTAGGTCGGCGACACTTGTAAGGAACGCATGTGTAGAAATGCTTGAAAAGGACGAACAATTACGTGAAATATTAAGTAAGTTGTAGAAATCACCATACGGCTGGGGGATGAAAACGAAATGGATGTGAAATATAGACCTGAACCATGGCAAAACATGGGAGATGGTATGAATCGAATTACAAAAGATACACTCATAAAATTACGGCACGCAAATGAATTATTGAAAAAAATTGATGGAAGAATACGAGATTTAGACTCAGATGGTAGTATACATTTTAACCCAAAAGATCAATCGCAAAAAATCGGGGAATTACTCGAGAGCTATTCGACATTACAAAAATATTGCGGAGAAGCAGGGCGATTGGTCTCTGAACATATAGATAAACCTTTTTTAGTAGAAATGGATAAATTCGCTCAAAAAATGAGAGATACATCTATTCTCAGTTTCAAAACAGATAACCGAATTGGCTCCACAACAACGACAGTATTACCAGATGCGCATGCAGGGTACGGAAGTGTACCACAAACAATAAAAACAAAAAAAGATAAAATAACAATAGAAGATATTTTTAAAGATTCACCTGCATTTGATAACGTACTGAGAGAGGAATACAAAGAACTAAAAAAACAAAATCCGGATGCAAAACTAAATTATGAAGAATACAAGAAAGTAGTCCCATCCACACGAGGATTTGAATACAAATCGATAGAAGATGAACAGAAAAAACTAGAAATGGTGCGAGACATAGGAATAGGCGTAGGAATCATCATCACAACAATCCTTTGTCCACCACTCGGGGCCGCTGCCGCAGTAGTATACGGAGGTGTACAAATAAAAAGCGGTATCGACGGAGAAGACTGGGGAACACATAGGAAATTGAGCCAAGAAGAGCGGGTAGGAAACATCATTTTTGGCGGATTAGATGCCATCCCAGTTGTTGGAGCAGTAGGAAAAGGAGTAAAAGCATTCAAAGGCACGAGTGAATTAGCTGATTTAGCGAAATTATTAAAATTCAAAGAAGGAATGCCTGGTTTTAATCCAAATTTGGGTAAAAATGTGGTACAATCGCTTAAGGAAAATAATCTATTAAAAAATTTAAAAATACAAGGCTGGAAAACCGTAGATAAGATTAATGATGCGGACTATTTCATTAAAGGTCTAGTAGCAAAAGGTGTGGACGAAACAACCGCCTTCATTAGAGGTGAAGAAGTATTACTTGATGGAAGCGTACGTAGATACGGTGGAACGAACTTCAGTGAAAGCGTAAAAGAAGCCCATGATGCCTCAAAGGCGAGTATTCAGAGTAGGATCTCGAATTTGGAGAGTGGTGGGGTTAAGGGTACTGGTAATAGAGAGGCTGAAGTTCCACCAGCCTTCAAGCAAGAGGAATTTGCCAGTACATATGAATCAAGATTCAAGCAAACACCCGCAGAAACGAATTCAAATGTCGTTTTTGAAGGGGTTAGAGGTGAGTCTTTATGTACCCTAAAACCACCACCAGATCCTACGTTACAGAAAATCTTAAATGAAGCTGGTATTAATGGAATTGAGTATAAAAATGGAGTTCCTGATTTTTCACCAGTAGCAAAAGCGCAATTTGAAATTGAATACATGTTAGGCGGGACCGGCAAGCACGGAACAAAAGCTAGAACTATTAATTTTAAACAAGCAGATCAAAAGTTGGCTGAACAGCTTAACAATTCACCAGAGTTGGCAAGCAAATTTGGAATGACTCCTGGGAAAATTAAAGCGGGAGACATTGCAGATTATCGAGAAGAATACAAGTTAACGTGGCACGAATTAAATGATGTGAAGACTATCCAACTTGTACCATCAGAAATAAATGGCAAATTTGGGCATCTTGGCGGCGTAGGAGAGATAAATGCAGGAGCGTTTAAGCCAGGGGAATTTGCCAATAAATAGAAAGGGGAAAATTTAAAATGAAAATAAATGATGAAGTTTTTGGTGAGCTTGAATATGATTATGTCTGGAGTAGAGATACTACCATTGAGTTTTGCGGCAAAGAAGCCGATATTGCTTTGATGATAGATGGTGAAGAAGATGGTGAATTTAGTGAAAAACAGTATGCTTCGTATAATTCTTTAATACAAAATTGGGGGCATCTTCAACAAAGTATTTTGCAACCAATTTTAGATTATTACAAGCAAAAACGACATGAGCTTGGGTATGATGTTTCATATAATGAAAATTATCCTTTAATTGAAACGATTGATCAGCTTCTTGAAAGGATCAGGCTAGTGGGGATTTATGTCCCATCTGCTAGACGCTTTGAAGGCAGATATATTGGACTAACATTTGACTGTACATGGGACATGGAAAATGGGTTAGGTATTCGTCTAATAAATGAAGAAGTAGCTAGGGTAGGATACCAAGATGTTGCAATTTAAGCATTACTATTTGTTATAAATACACATAACAGAGTATGAAAAATTAGTTCGTTTTGGAAGTTAATGAAAAAACAGTAGAGATAGGTACTAGAAATCTCTGCTGTTTTTTTATGCAAATGGAAAAATTAATCTTGAAGGTTATTCCTATCGTACATACCATTGAGGTCTTTTCCTAAAGATATTGAATTTGTAAATCCATCTGATAAGGGTACGGGTGAAGTTAATAGGCTTATTCCCAGTACTCCCGGAAAGGTGACAGGAGGAAGTTCTACAAAACTGGGGAAAAATATGTTTGAAGAAATGGGTTTACCTAAAACTACAAAACGAACTCCTTATGAAGCGCAACATATTATTCCTAAGGAATTTAGAAGTCATCCTGTATTACAAAAAATAGGTATGGACATGGACGATGCTTCAAATGGATTTTTTCTTCGAGTTCCAGATGCTGATGTTAGTGCAACTTCTAGACATAAAGGATATCATGCAGTTTATAGTAATTTTGTGAGGGGAAAATTGGATGAAATAGATATTAGGCAAGATATATCTATAATAGAAAAATAAGTTTTTGAATTGCAACAAAAGTTAAGACTACTTCAAGAAAAGGGATTACCACTATACATGAAGGGTAATTATCTTGAAAAAGAACTTAAAAAGATTAAAGAAATTGGATTGGAACAATACAAAATAGAAAGAATGGACAAAGAGGTTGCGACCCTTGTATGGAAAAGAGGAGGAGGGGCAACAGTTGACCTTTGGGAAAGGTGGTATAATAAGTAATGAACTATGGTGAATTTAATAATTTAGTTGAAGAGGTAATTCAGTTCTCGAAAAAATTCCAGAGCGAACTTACTAATAATATTTCCAATGAGATTGTTATTATTAATGATATAAAAAAAGCAGAGCATTTAGCTTATGATGAGCTTTTTGGCGAGGATGAGTATAATTGGAAAGATATCAGAGAATTGGAAATGAGTGCAGTTTGGGGTATTTATTACGCAATGCCAGAAAATGAAAAGCCTAAAGGATTGGAAGAATTATTAGAAATTATTGCTGATAATGTGAGAAGAAGCTCATTTAAATATAGTATATTTTATAACGATGTTGTAGCTGACCTTACTAATTGTGCCATCAATAGAGCGATAAACGGAAAGAGTAGTTCCTTTTTTGAAGAATTGTTTGAGATATATCAACTCGGTGCTTTTCCTTGCGGTTGGAATGGTGATTATCCAGAAGGAAAAATTGTAGCGTTTAAATTAGATTAATGAAATTTGTCAAGACATGCAGGGTACCATACTGTAATTATCAAATGATTGTATGTATAAACCTAAAGTGACTAACGACTTATAAACCTAGAAAACACTTGAACTTAAAGCACTTGATTGTCTATGATAGGCAACAAGTGCTTTTTTAATTGAAAGGTATGCTATAAATTTAAAGAAATTATTTTTATGAATTAAAGCTAACGAAAATTACCAGTATTATATAATTGAAAATACAGTAGCAAAAGGTGTGGACGAAACAACCGCCTTCATTAGAGGTGAAGAAGTATTACTTGATGGAAGCGTAGGTAGATACGGTGGAACGAACTTCAGTGAAAGCGTAAAAGAAGCTCATGATGCCTCAAAGGCGAGTATTCAGAGTAGGATCTCGAATTTGGAGAGTGGTGGGGTTAAGGGTACGGGTGATAGTAGTAAGACAAACCCAAACAAAATTAAGCTAACTCCGGAAAGAGAAAAATACTATCGAATGAAAATAGATGAAGCCAAAGCGCGAGGGGATTATAAGGAAGCAGATAACATTAGGTATAATCGTCATTGTGAAGAAACAGAAGAGCCTTTAGAACGTAAAGAGTGGGATGTTAAGCGTGAAAATTTAAGGAAAAGTCAAGAGCGTGGAAGAGAAGAAATAAAAGGGAGAAAAGCTTTGGGAGAACACCTAAATCGTACATTAGAGGACAATAACTCTGGCAAGGTTGTTACGTATACATCCAGTGAAGGGCATCTTACGCGTCCGGATAGTATAGGTCGTAATGCTAAGGATGAAATCGATTTAGTTCATGATCACAAACACAAAATAAGTGACAAAGAACACGTTATTCATAATGACAGTCAAATGCTCGAAGATAAAAATGGAAGTCATATTGTGACAATATCAAGTGATAAACCCGATTTGAATGGGATTCCTCCTCATCCAAGACCAAGTGGGCCTTTAGCGAAAGAGAGTGACATTTTCTATACTGATCCAAATAGTGGTAAAGTAACACATAAGTGGGAAGCGCACCCAGATATCCCTGGTGGAGGTATATGGATAAAAATATAGATAAGTATGTAACTTTACTTTTTAGTATTAAGGAGGATTTAAATGAAACCTAATTATTTTACAATTGCAATGTATCCTACAGTATCGATTAATCAGGAAGAGATACTAGTTCGTCTTTTGAGCGTGTTTGATTCGAATGAAAAATTTGCTCCTACTCATTGGGGTAACAGTGAAACCGTACGGGTAGAATATAATCGTGAGGAAATTCTTGAAAAGGTGATTTTGGAACGTAAAGTATCAGAAGTACACTTATATCGTGATAAAGCAGTGCACTATAGAGGAAGCTTTAAAGTTAACTGGAGTCATAGGTCATATCTTGAGTTTGAGTTTCATAAATCAATACCTAAAAGTTTATGGTCTGCTTTTTTTGAGTTATCCGATCAAATCGCAGAAATTGTAAAACCACGTTTTGGGGTGTCGCAAATTTTTTGGAAAGCGTCTTATCCATGGAATACGGAACGTGAACGGTTACATATGTGGATGAATATGTCTGCCTTACCTATACCGGTAAGGTTTCTTCCTAACGGTCCTTTGGGGGTAGGTGCTAGAACATATTTGAGTGGTCATATTTTAGACATGTTTGATAAGGAATTATTACTAAATAGCCCAGCTGTCGTATCAGAGCTGGATTGGGGTGGGATTTGTATAGACCTTTTACAAAATCCATTAGAAGCCGATATAGATATGTTACTTGATAGTTGGTTACATGTGATGAAATACTTAGAACCAGCTCAAGTAATGGCCATGCCAAGTTTTCATGAAAGTCGAATGGTTGTAACTTATTCTCCAAATGTTGCTTGGAAGGAGTATCTGGAAAGTTAAATGAAAGGAATTTGTAATCATGGATGAGAAAAATAATGATAGAATAAGAGTCATGGAAATATTAAATAGATCTCAATACAATGATGAAATTATAGATGGGCTATATATGAGTGATTTAGATCTTACTTTTTCAGATTTGTCAGAGGTGATGGCAGAGGGTATCATGGCAAAACAAGTCCATTTAAGAGCTTCTTCACTAATGAGAGCATCTTTTTTTGATTGTGATTTTGAGTTGGCTGATTTCAGGAGCTATAATTTAGAGGAAATACATATTGCAGATTGTAGATTTGGTGAAGCTAATTTCTCTAAAGCCAATATGAAATATGCAAAGATAAATATAAGTAGTTGTTTTGAAACATGTTTTGATGAAGTTGATTTTTCATATGGAGAATTAGTTGGAACGATATTAAATCATGCTACTTTTCGACGAGCAAATTTATATAAAATAGATGCAAAACAGGCCGACTGTACGGGAACGGATTTCAGCAACGCGAATCTTACAGAAGGTAACTTTGAAAAAGCATATTTAGAAGATGCTAATTTATCAGAAGTAAACGCTAGAAATGCAGATTTTACTGACGCAGATTTAACGGGAGCGACCCTTTTAAATGGTGATTTTACTGACGCGAATTTTACCGGTGCTAAACTTGACAATGTAGTTTGGACAGGAGCAAAGGTAGAAGGAGCTAAATTTGATGAAAATGTGAAGGAACAAATCTTAAAAATGATTTAAATATGATGGGGATTATATACATTTGAGCACTCGAAAACCTATGATTGGTAGCGAGTGCTTTTTTCGTAGAGATTGATAAATAAGTGAAAATCAATATAGATTATTTTTAAGGATTGTTAGATAGATTAAGTCGGGAATATTATATAATTGAAAATACAGTAGCAAAAGGTGCGGACTCCGTAACCCAAAACTTTAAAGGTGTAGAAATACTGCCAGATGGAAGTGTCGCTAGAACTGGAACAAACTATAGCGGGAAATTCCAAGAAGCCCATGATGCCTCTAAGGCGAGTATTCAGAGTAGGATCTCGAATTTGGAGAGTGGTGGGGTTAAGGGTACGGGTGAAAGTGGAATTCCTCCTAGGTACGGTGAGAGAGAGATTACAGATGAAGAATATAAAGCATTAAGAAAAAAACACCGACAGCAAAAATAAGAAAACAAGTAAATAAAGGCCACAATAAAAAGATAGAAACGGAAGATCAAGCTCTTCCTGGAAAAAATTTTATAGGTTCACTAGAAGCAGATCATATTGTGTCTATGGACAGAATTGCAAGTATGGATGGTTTTGGTAATTTAACAGAAAAACAACAGTTAGAAGTATTAAATAACCCAGAAAACTTTACAGGATTAAGTAAATCTGTAAACACTTCAAAGCAATCTAAATCGTATGAAGAATGGACACATTATAAAAAGGGAACACCAGATGAGATAGAAGTTAGTCCTGACTTTAGGAGCAAGATGATTACAAGAGAAAAACAGCTTGAAAGAATATTGCAAAAACAAATTGATGATTTTAACAAAGAATAATATAAAATAATATTAAAAAGGATGGGAAAAAAATGAGTTCTAAGTTAGATATATTAAGAGAGTATAATGAAGATATTCAATTGATTAATGCAAATGAATTTAAGAATATAAACGCATCTTTAATTCCTGATTTATGGGTGGAAGTATTTAGTGAACATGATAGAGAAAAGAGAATCAAGAAAATTTTAAGTATATGGAAAAAATATGTGAATAATAATTTATCTAATACTATTGCTTACTTATCAGAATACCTTGAGGATATTGAACTGATGGTAAGTGAGGACACCTATTCAATCTTGTATACAATAAAAAATCAAGGTGGAGAAGATTTATATTATGAAGGAAGAAATCCTAAAGATAGTTTTAATAATGAGGAATTAGAATCTTCATGGAGAGAAATTCCTGAATCTATTAGGGACTTTTACGAAAATGTTCATAATGGATTTTATGATTACACAAGTGAATCGATGGGATTGATGCCATTAGAAGCTATAACTTACTTTGGGGATGATGACTTAGAGTGGGGGATTATAGATGAATTGGAAGAACCGATAAGGGTTAATTTAAAAACATCTTTTGGATTCTTTAGTAATGGTATGGGGAGTTACATAGCTATAGATTATGAAAATTGTAAGAATAACAATGCTACTTTTTGGTCAGCTAAGAGTCAGCCTAAATATAATGTTCACTTTTGGAATTTTGTAGATGAATGGATTGTTATCGGTTTTGAATAAAAGGGTTTTAAAATTTTGCTACAAAGTCTATAAACTTAAAGAGATTTTTAGGTTTAGAAAACATTTCCCCCAATATGATTTAAAAGAATTATATAATGACACTTTATTACATCATCACATTGGTGGTGGAGGTCAAACTGTGGATGTACTCTCAAAGCTACATCCAGGTTTAGGAGGGATTCATAATGCTGAGAAAAGCGCAGGAATTTGGGGAAATGACCAAAAAATGCTGAACTATTAGAAAAGTGAAGGTGATTATTTTGGTAATGAAGGATGCTATGAGCAAATATTTTAATTTAAGAAAAGAATATTTTGATAAAGGGTTAGATTTTTTATTTAAAACGCCATATAACGAAGAAGTGGATTCATTTATATATCAGGGTGAAATGGGTGATGAAGAAGAGATTTCATGGAAACCTATTGAAAAAAATAATAAGAATGATTTAACGACGATTGAGGAAAGATTTGAAATTAAACTGCACACTTCAATTGATGATTATTTTAATTCTTATTGGTTTGCTGATTTAGATGGATTTATTGGTAATCATTATATTAGGCTAGAACCTGTATTACCAAATATTGAATTGGATTCCTTCGAAAGTAATTTAGAAGGGTATAAAAACAATCATAATAAGGTTGATAAGACTCCAATAGGTGTAGAAGGGAACGGTTTGATAGTTGTGTTAGATAATGTAAGTGGTAAGGTTGAATTGGAGGGTTTTGAACGAGGTTCGTTTGAAGCGCTTTCGGATAGTCTAGATGAGTTAATTTCTAATTTAAAGTTACAAAAATAATATACTAAGAACATTTATATGAAAAAATGTCTGATATGAAGTGTAGACCGAGTGTTAGATACAATTGGACTGCAGTATTTTATAGAAAGATATGATTAAGATCAAGCTAAGACCTACAAAATTTATGCTATTTAAAAAACATATGAAATTAATGCACTTGATTGTCTACTTGAGGCAAGCAAGTGCTTTTTTATTCGTGCATGCAATACTATAAACTTATTTTATATGAATTCAAGTTAACAAAATTTGCTAATATTATATAATTAAAAATAGATTAGCAAAAGACATGGACAATACCCCATTCTTCATAAAAAAGCAAGAAACATAACTTAATGGAAGTACACGTAAATAGTGTGGAACGAACTTCGGTAGAAAGAGTAAACAATAAAGGAGATATGTAATGAAAATAAATGATACAGTTTTTGGCGAACTTGAGTTTAATAATTATGATTGGATTGGATATAAAAACATTGAGTTTTTTGGGAACGAAGTTAAGGTGGCATTAATAGTCAGGGGAGAAGATGATGGTCATTTTGAGAAAGAACAATATACGGCACATAACTTTTTAATAGAAAGATGGCTACAATTACAACAAAGTATTTTAGAGTCTATATTAGATTATTATAAACAAAAAAGATATGAACTTGGTTACGATGTTGAGCCTAACGAAAGTTATCCTTTAATAGAAACAGCTACTCAAATTCTTGAAAAAATAACTTTAGTTGGAATTTTTGTTCCAGATAATGATCTTATCGATTTTCTTGATATTGGACTTATATTTGACTGTACATGGGATATGGAAAATGGATTAGGCCTTTGTCTTATGAAAGGTGAAGTAACAGAGGTAGGTTATCAGGATGTTGTACTTTAAATTTTGAAGCCTATTTTTATAGAGACAATAATATTGTTTTATTATTCATTCGTAATAAACGAGCTGCAGCTTTAAAAGAAAAACCACCAAAAGAAGTAACAGTTAAGATGGATATTATATAATTTGGAAATGAATGGTATAAATCTGAAGTATATAGGATCGGTAATTTATGAAGATTAGAAGTTTAATGTAATAATAGGGATGGAGTAAAAATGACAATGATACAATTTAATTCTTATCATCAAAAAGTAGAGATAAAGAGAAATTTAGAACTTATGAACTTAGAATATAAAAAAATTAGAGAGTATGTAAATTTTGATGTATGTTCTTTTGAGCAATTAGATGAATTTCAAGTAGGATACAGCATTGACACCGATGGAAACTCCCTTGTAACCGATGAGGAAGATACTTGGGATGCAAATTGGATTGTTATTGCATATGAAACTATGTGTGGAGATCCAATTATTATTGATTTAAATGAGGAAGGGTACCCTATATCTTCAATCATGCACGGAATGGATAGTTGGAGTGGTGGCGATTTTCTTGCAGATTCCATGGAATCATTTATTAATTTTATGAAAGATATAGGTGATTTTCTAACTGAGCAACAAGTGTTAGAAGGTAAAAGAATGATAAAAACTAAAGAATTGGAAATATTGCTAAATGAGTTTTTGGAAAGAAATAAATTTACTGATTTTGAAATATGGCACTCTTTATTAAGTCCATTATTTGATATTGCAGAAGAATATGAGCAAACAATGGAGATAAAAGTAAAAAAGATGAAGGAAGAAGGAAAGAAAATAACGGAGATTGCCCACATGCTTAATATAAAACCTAAAGAAGTGTATGAGTATATTAAGAAAGTTTAATAGCAACTCTTCACTTTTAAGAGAATAATCAAGCGCGATGATGGAGCAATACAGGCAGAAAATGCTCGAATTCTTATAAAGCCGAAACAAAAAATCTGCTGAAGAAGAAACCATTTTGCTCAATCTTTTTTCAAAATGGTTTCTTTTTATTTATCGTAAAACTTAGGATTAAGAGTTGTTTTTGATTAGACTTTATTTCTATTGATCATATAAATATTCTTGAAGAAGTAGAAAGAGACCTTGAGATGTGTGCACTAAGATGTGTGCACTAAATCGTTTAGTAAATGGAAAAGTGGATAATTTTTATCCCGCATTAACGGGCAGTAAGACCCCCACCTCAAAATTCAGCGAAAACAAAGAAGTTAGGTGGGGGATCAACTGCCAGTAAAAGCCCGATTGGTTCAACTAATAATCAGTGGGTGATGAACAAAACCCCCACTGAAAAGGTATTTAAGGTGTATAAAATGGGAGGATGGCCTTGTGGATGGAAAGGTGAGTACATGAAAGGGGAAATGATTGTCTACTTACCAAATGAAAAATGAAGGCTTACATACCGACATACTTTATGAATTTCATGAAATCTATTGCGAAACGATTATAGAGAGATGACAGGCGATACGTTTAAATATCTTGATAGTTTAGGAGGAATTATTAAATGATTAATCTATTTAATATTCCAGATTTGATAGAAAAGTCAGCAGCGAGTGATATTGAAATCCAAGCAGTAGAAAATCGTATGAATGTTACATTACCTAATGTATATAAGGAATTATTGAGATGTACAAATGGCTTTTCAATCGGTAGTGGATTACTTATTTATGGTACGGAGCATATTGCAGAAAGGAACGAGGTTTGGGAAGTAGATGAGTATGCGAGGGGGTATGTCTCAATTGGTGATGACGGTGGGGGAAATGTATTTTTAATGGCTCAACATGCAGAGGAAAAAGAGGTGGTAGTAATTGATTCTGGGGACATGAATCCAAGCCATGCTACTGTAATTACCGCTGATTTTAAAAAATGGGTGAATAGTGGTTGTGTAAGTGAAATAGAACAGAAAACAATACATAAGTCATCTGATATTTGTAATATAGTGTTAGTGAAAACTCCTAGTGAAGGTTTGAAAGATTTAATAAGAATAAAGAACGTATTAGGGTTTGAGATTGCCGCGGTAGATTTGCTAAAGGGTTCAAAAAATCTTCCTTATATATTAGTAGAGAGATTTCCATACGGTAAGGCGAAAAAACTCATTGAAAAATTAGCAATTGATAGTACTATACTGAGTATAGAAACGACTGGAAAAAACAGTTAGTGTTAGAGGGTAACTTTCATACGATTAGAGAAATCGATATGGATCCAAGAGAGTAAATGGGGAGAGTTAAAAATGATTATAAATGATGCAGTTTTTGGTGAGATTGAGTATACATATGGATGGGTTAAGGACATTACCGTTGAATTTTGTGGAAAAGAAGTTGAAATAGCATTGATAGTGAAAGGTGAAAAAGACAGTAAGTTTGATGAAGAACAATATACTGCTTATAATTCATTATTGCAAAATTGGGAACAATTGCAGCAAGTTTTTTTACAAGCGATTTTAGACTATTACAAGCAAGAACGTCAACAATTAGGATATGATATTGGATTTAATGAAAACTATCCACAAATCGAAACAACTAATCAATTACTTGAAATGATAACTTTAGTTGGAATTGTTGTTCCATATGGAGATATTCATGAAGAGCGAGATATTGGGATAACTTTCGATTGTACGTGGGATACAGAGAATGGATTAGGAATACGTCTACTAAATGAAAAAGTAATTGAAGTGGGGTATCAAGACGTTGCTATTTGAATTTTAATCTAAGGAGTGAAAAAGTAATATGAAAGAATTTGAGGAAAGGTTTAGTGAATTGCAAGCTGATATGATATCTATATGCATGGAATATGTTGAAAATAGAGCTGATAAAGTATATGTGTACGCTTCATGTGAAGAAGATATGATTTCTAGTAGTTTCTTTTATTTCATTAACAATAAGTATGTAGAGTGTCACAAGGTTAATGATGCATTGGAAAATGGGAAAAAAAGATATGATGTATCTCCAGAACGAATGTTTCAGGTTCTACAAATTATAAGTGAAGATATTGAAGGAATTGAAATGTTATGCAAAGAATACGAAAAAGATATGCCAACTGAGATGAAATTAATATACGATACTAAGAGTGGTAAGTTTAAAGCTGAATATGAGTATGATTTAATCCATACAAATGATGATATAAAAACGGCGGATGATTTTGCTGATGAGTGGTTTGAGGAAGTGAAAAATAATAACCTTTAAAAAATCAAAATCAAAATCAAAATTAAAATTAATAGATATATTTAAATTGAATTAATAACTCATGAAGGTTATAACATTCATTTGTAGAATAGAAATAACACCAAATTCCAGATAAAGTGCAATTGGTATGAACCACTTAGATGAGTCATATAGAATGGGATAACCAAGAAAAACTTGTTAGTCGGTATTATGTGCTAGGGGGAGCCCGGAAAATGGGTGTTCATTTTCCACAAGATTATATTGAATGTGTACTTGAAAATAATGGTGCAAGTGCGGAACCAGAAGCTTTTGATGTAAATGAAGTAGTGAGGTGATTTGGCTCGTTACTTTTTTATGATGAAAAACGCATAGAGAATATATTAAAGGTTTATGAAAATTATAAAGGAACGATTCCTAATCAGGTTATTCCTTTTGCAATTGATCCTTCAGGAAATTTGATCTGTTTTGGCTATAAAAATCATGAAGAAAATCCAATTGTCATCTATGGGGAGCATGAAGGCGCATGGGAGAAAAAAGTGTTAATAGAGGGTGAAGGGATTACAACAGAAGAAGCAGAGAAAGTTAGTGAGGGTTTCCTTTTTTATGGATTCAATCTTTAATAAAGGCTCTGTTAAGGGTAAATGTTGATATTTAAAACCTATCTGAAATCTTATTATTAAATACATCATAAATAGAGAGAGGAGGAATAACAATATGAATTTAGTAGAGCAATATGATACGTTATTAATTAATGCAGAAAGTCTTTTAAATACCTATGAGGATATTGTAAAGAATAAAGATTTTTATAAAGAAGGACAACGGGTAATTGGTATATGTAAAGAATGGATAACAAATAATAAAATTACTGCTGATGATATATACGAAACTGTTGATTCACAGGATGGATACGATATAGTAGAATTTGGTTGTTTGAAAGGTATAACCGAGGAAGAATCGTATATGTGGGCTTTATTAACGAATATAGTGTGTGTATTATGTAGTCTTGCCTATCAAATGGAAAATCAAAAATATGTGCCACAGGCTATCGAGTGCATTATAGAGGAGAGAATAGAACTATTTGTAATATTTATTAATCAAAATATGGGTGTACATGAGAACGTTAAAGAGTGTATCAAGTATTTTAATGAAAACTTAGGTTATTAATATAGCCTACTATCAGCATTGTTCTTTAACAAAGCCTTAATAAAAAAGTTAGTTTGATAGCAAAAAGTAATACCCTCAAAATAAAAAATACGTTATTCTTTCTGTAGAATCAATGGAGGAAAGTAAATGAATACAGAGAACTTGGAAAGTATTTATCAAAAAGTAGTTTTACAGTTAAACAGTATTATTCCAGAACCGTGGGAAAAAGTAATGGTATATTCAGAAGTTGATGAATATAGTGATTCGACGGTATTTTTCTACTATCCAAAAAATAAGCAGGAACCGATATACAATTTAGATATTGAAGATATGGAAGGGATTGATGAAGACGAGACTGATCGTCAATTAAATATTCTTGACAGTATCTTCAGAGCGTTATGGGAAGAATTTAAAAGAAATAAGCAGGAACCTTGGACCAATTTAACATTTGAGTTATACTCTACTGGTAAGTTTGATGTTGAATTTGATTATACTTTATTAGAGGAAGAAAATAATTATAATCATTATGAGAGATTACTTATATGGAAGTATAAAAAGTTAGGAGTTTCTCCTGATGAAAAGAGAGAAAGTGATCTGAAACTAATTAAAGAATATATTCATACACAAAAATAATCTCTACTAGGTTTATAGATATAAGGTGTTTGAAAATACATACTCCATGATAGCGGTCCTATCATAGGAAACCTCGTGCAATGATTGAGGAGAAAATAGGTGAGATGAAGTTTTAAAGACATAAAAAATGGCACGTATTGTTATAGTTACGAGTACAGTGACGCGTTTTATATTGAAAATAAAACAAGCATAGCCACGCCTAAGTTTAGCAAGGTGTTATGCTCGTTTTAGGTTTTAAGATTAAATAACTTTATTGCATTTTTACAATTTCGGGTAATACTCCGATAGTTAGGAAAGATTCTAATCTTCTTCCTCTTGAGCTAAAGATAAAGAGATATCATCACGTACAACAGACAGCTTCTTCTTTTCTCCATTTGGATACACAATACTCCATAACGCATATCCATTGTAACGATCTGTGTAATTTTCATCACCTTTAACATAATTTACTGCCGCAATGGCAGCAGCTGAAGGACTACTATATTCTTTCCCTTCAAAAAGGATTTTGCCACTTGTTAAGTCGATTTCTGCTTTTGTTATGGAACCTCCATAAGTAGCCTCTAGGTATTTTTCGTCTTCGTTTAGTCGTGAATATACCTCTTTCCAAGAAATGTTTGATTTACGAATCGGAGAAGACGTTTTTACCTTTCTTTCTTCAGGTGTCTCATTTTTCACTGCATCGAATATCTCATCTAATACGTCCTTATATTTATCATATATAGCTACACACAACTCATCGTTTACTCTTGCCATCGGTTTATTCACTCCTTTATAGACCATGCGAAGATTATGGATATATTCCTCTAAAATATTTTTATTTGCTGTTGTAATTTTTGGGTGATTCACACAAGGCAATATAACAAAATCATATAGCCCTTGATAATCAATTTGAATAAATTCGGGACATTTAGGTTTTATCGTGGCATCTGGAGACAAAAAGACCTTTAGTTCATACTGATACGATTCCTCCATCTGTTTTAAGATTTTCGTATAGGTTTCAGTCTGGTCTTTGTTTTCTCTTGCCAATACCTTATTTTCCACAATGATTCTCATCGAATCATTTGTCATATATAAATCAAATCGAGCCCGCAATTCCTGGTTTGTTTCTGGAATAACTACAGACTCGGCTACCTCAGTTGCCACTTCTAATTCCTCTAGTTTAAGTGATGGATCCGATTCGATTAAAGCAAAATTAAAACTGGTTTTCTTACTTGATATATTTTCCTCACTAATATAGTAGAGAAAACGCTTCAGTGGGAAAGTACCTAGATTCAATGAAGACATTGGCGAAAGTAACCAACTGATAAAAGAACTATGCATCGTTTCGCGGTGTCCAAAACCCAATAATTGAAACAAGCTTTCTTTTTCAAAAGATTCTTGTAAGCGCAAGAAATCAGGGTCGCTAATTAACTTATTCAATTGGGTTTTCAACTCTTTTTCATTTCTTATCATCTTTTAACCTCCAAATCTTAGTAGATATAAATATCGTAAACTAAAGTTACTGTAATAATCAAATTTTTTATAAAAATAATAAAAAATACGAAACTTTTCTCCAAGTGTATAATCAATATTTCCCCTGCTATTTGTAGGTAGTAAAACTCCATCTCAACATTCAGCTAGAGTAAAGAAGTGAGAGTCAGGCTGCTCGTAAAAGCTCGATTGGTAAGTAAAGGCTAATAATTGGTGTGGGATGAACAAAAACTTACTAACTAAAGTTTTACTTTATTTTAAACCTACAATCATCAAGTGGTTGATCGCTTTATGTCACAACAGATTATTGGTAAAACCTTATAATCAAAATTTAAAAAAAATTAAACAAAATGTTAAAGTATGTAATTATTTGTTTTATAATGGAATTGTATTTTGGTAAGAATATTTTAAATGTTTGTAATGTAAATCAAACAGGAGGTTGTAAATATGGGGAGGAAATATGTAATTAGGATTCTAGCTTTACTCTCTGTCATATCTCTTTTCTTTAACTTAATGTTACCAAAGGCTAGCGCAGAAATTGAAAAGATTCCATCATTGAAAACAACAGCTACAAACAAAGCTGATGGCGGAAAAGAGATGCATGCAAAGGAGTCTATCACGATCCAAGACAAAGTAGAGTACACTAACTTAGTTGTTGGTAAAGAGTACACTGTAAAAGGTAAACTAATGAACAAAGTTATTAACAAGCCATTATTAATTGATGGAAAAGAAGTAACAGCTGAGACTAAGTTTACAGCAAAAGAAACGAATGGTGTTGTAACATTAGACTTTCCTTTCGTTGGTGCAGAGCAGCAACGAAGAGAAGTGGTAGTGTTTGAAGAACTATATGAAGATGGTGTTTTAGTGGCAACTCATGCTGACATTAATGATGTAGGGCAAACGGTTCGATTTGTAGAACCAACAATCAAAACAACAGCTACAAATAAAGCGGATGGTGGAAAAGAGATGCATGCAAAAGATTCCATCACGATTCAAGATAAAGTAGAATACAAAGATTTGATCGTAGGGAAAGAATATGTTGTAAAAGGTAAACTAATGAACAAAGTTACGAACGAACCATTATTAATTGATGGAAAGGAAGTAATAGCTGAGACTAAGTTTACAGCAAAAGAAAAGAACGGTTTTGTAACATTAGACTTTCCTTTCGTTGGTGCAGAGCAGCAAGGAAGAGAAGTGGTAGTATTTGAAGAGGTATATCAAGACGGTGTTTTAGTGGCAATTCAATCTGACATTAACGATGTGGGGCAAACGGTTCGATTTGTAGAACCAACAATTAAAACAACAGCAACAAACAAAGCAGACGGTGGAAAAGAGATGCATGCAAAAGATTCCATCACGATCCAAGATAAAGTGGAATATAAAGATTTTATTGTAGGTAAAGAATATGTTGTAAAAGGTAAATTAATGAACAAAGTAATGAACAAACCATTATTAATAGATGGAAAGGAAGTAACAGCTGAGACTAAGTTTACAGCAAAAGAAAAGAACGGTTTTGTAACACTAGACTTTCCTTTCGTTGGTGCAGAACTACAAGGAAGAGAAGTAGTAGTGTATGAAGAGGTATATGAAGACGGTGTTTTAGTGGCAGTTCAATCTGACATTAACGATGTAGGGCAAACAGTTCGATTCGTAGAACCAACAATCAAAACAACAGCAACAAATAAAGCTGATGGTGGAAAAGAGATGTATGCAAACGAATCTGTCACGATTCAAGATAAAGTGGAATACAAAGACTTAATCATAGGAAAAGAATATGTAGCAAAAGGTAAACTAATGGATAAAGCAACAAAGAAACCTTTACTAGTTGATGGTAAAGAAGTAGCAGTAGAATCTAAATTTACTGCAAAAGAGAAGAATGGTTCTATCACACTTGATTTCACATTTAATGCTTCTAAACTACAAGGTAAAGAAGTAGTAGTATTTGAAAAACTATATCAAGATGATATCTTAGTAGCAATCAACGTTGATATTGAAGATGAGGGCCATACAGTGAAGTTCAAAGCGGAAAAATTAGGAAAACCGCAGCAGGAAAAGCCGCAATTAGAGCAACCTAAAACAGGAAAAACATCAAAAGCTGGAACATTACCAGCTACAGGTGGAAATACGTCCTTTATGTGGTTCTCAGTCGGAGCCGGTCTTTTGTTATTAACTCTTGGAGCAATATTATTTATGAAACGTAGAAATGCATAATAATTAAATAGTCTTTTAGACAGAAGATGTGGATAGGAAATATAGTCATAAAGAAGGGCTCTCTTTTGATTCGTTTTTTCAAAAGAGGGTCTTTTCTTAGTAACATGCTGGTTGGTAAACGAAATGTTACTAAGGAATATATGTATAGAACTAGATACAAGTAATAGTTGAGAAAAAAACATTGTTATTTTACTAATGGGCTTGATGTATGATTACAAAAATTAATGAAAAATGGCGTTGAAGCAGCATTTGACTTTAATCGAGAGAATACTTGTAAATAAAATAGAATTCAGCCTTTTTTCTAGTATAGGGGGGATAGTTTGTGGAAAAAGATGAAATTGCAAACTTATTAGACAGTATGTTAGATAAAGAATTAGAGGATTTAGATTCCCCTTCAGATAATGATTGGAGGGAACTGGAGAAAAAATTTGGATGTCAATTTCCTAAAGAATTTAAATGCTTTATTGAACTAATGTCTGAATATGTATTTCCAGGGGATATTTTAAATGTTTCTAGTGGTAAGACTAACGGAAATGATACTATTGAATTTATTTATGATTATGAAATGAAAGAAGGTTTTTGGAAAAACGAACTAATCCCTTTTTATAGTATAGGTAATGGAGATTACTTTTGTCTTCATTCAAAAGAGGGCCAGCAAACGGGAGTTTATTTTTATTTTCATGAAGAGAATTGTGTAACTAAGGAAGCGGATAATTTTGAAGAATGGTTAAATCAATTACCAATTTATTTGAATTAATAACTAAAGATAGATTTGTATTCTAGAAGTTAATTCTTTTATTAAACTATAAATTTTTTGAAACTCATCAATAAACTCTACTCAAAGTATGGAGGGAAATAAATGTCATTAGAAAAAAAGATATTTATTTTAAAAAGAATACGTTTTCTGGATCATGAAGATGATAGTATTGAGCTATTTGAGGAAATCTTAAATGAAATATTGCAAATGGCAGATAATAAAGTAATTATTGATTTGTGCAGTATATTTCATGATGAAATAGATGAACCTTCGATTGTTGGTGATTTAATTGAATCGATTTTTTATATAATCGAAAAAAATGGAGTTGAAGATGGTTTAAGTAAACTGATTGAAGGGATAAGCATTGTTTTGTCACAAGCTAAATATTGTGCTAAAAGATTCTATAGAAGTCTTCTAGCTTCAGATGATTTTATTATTCCATTTATTAATGTATTGAAGAAGGCTAAAACTACAAATAAAGAAGACGTTATTAAAATTTTGAAAGAAATAAGTGAGAAACAACCACAACAATATTTTGAAAAAGTTGATTTGATTTGTAAAGAGGTTATTTAATACTTTAATTATAAAATAACTCTAAAGTTTGCGTGTAGGATCATGAAAATAGCTTTAATATGTTTCATTAAAATATCAATCTAGATAAATCATATGGTTAATACTAGCTAGAGTGGCTTCGAAAAATATTTGAATAGCACGCCAAAAGCAATGGGCAATTTGAAACCAATCTTTGTAATGGGGCGTACTATTGAGGATTACTTTGTGTAATTCTAGCCTAGAAAAGGATTGAATATTTATTAGAAGGTGAAGTTATGTGGAGAGAGAAGATTAGTCATATATCCAAAATAAGAGAGAAACGAAATCGAAAACTCAATTTACCTATTAACGAAAAGGAGTTATCAAAATTTCGTAAATCTGTAGTAGAAAAATTTGGTGAAGATGTCCTGCCACAGCAGTACTATGAATTTTTACAAACAGTTAATGGAATTGAATTTAATGGATTAATAATATATGGGATTGATCAAAGTTTTTTAGATTTTAAGCCAATAAATCAGGTAGATAGTTTTTTTGATGCTAATGAAATATGGGAATCAATTAAAGACGAAGATGAACTGATTTTTTTCGGAGATTCAGATATAGCTTGGTATTGTTATAATGTTTCCAAAAAGAAATTTGTTGAACTAGACAAGCCTTCAGGCGAGCATATGGAAACTTTTTGCGATTTTGATACTATGCTTAAATCTGCTCTCTCAGCAGCACTTAGCTAAATGTATAGTAGTCAATGTCTAACTGTTTAATCTAGATGAAAATAGTGCAGGGGGATTCTATGGAAAGTAAGGGAAAAGCGATAAAAATCTATGATTTCATTAAAAAAGGGGATATAGAACAAGCGAAAGAGATCATTATTACTGATAAAAGTTTGCTTGATTTTGTAACGCCTTATGGAACGTGGCTACATGCTGCAGCTAGAGCTGGTGAACTGGATATGATAAAATTTCTTGTTGAATCTGGTATGGATATTAACCTTAATGAAGGTGTACCAAAGTCAGCGCCTATTGCACATGCAGCTAGTGAAGGTGAAATTGGTATTGTAGAGTACTTATTTGATAATGGTGCAATATTAGATGTTAGTGACCCAAATAGAAATCCTCTATTCTCAGCGATTTATGGTGGGCATCTTAATATTGTAAAGTATCTTGTTCAGAATGGTATTGATAGTACTGTAAAGTATACAGGGGATACTATGAAAGAGATGGGAGCTTACGAATTTGCTATTGAAAGAGGAGAAGTGGAAATTGCTGAATATTTAAAAATGTAAACTTGAGATGGAAGCCATATATTCATGTAATAGAAAAGTTGAAAACTAATGATCATATTAATTTAATTATCCAATTCATTTAAAAGGAGAAATTTATATGGACTATCAATCTGAGGTTAAGAGATTATATAGTTGTAGATTTTTAAAAAATCAATCGGAATGTGAAGAGTTTGACAGTGTATTAGAAAACTTAGCAGATTGTGATGATGAGAAGCTTATTAAAGAGTTGTGTATAGTATTTGAGGATGAAACACAAGAGGAAGAAGTTATGTTTGGTCTAGTTCATTTTATTGAAGATTTTGAAATGGGAAAATATCTAACAGAGATGCCTAGAGCTTTACCAAAAATGGTTGAGAGTGCAAAAGAGTGGGCAATGTTACTAAACAAAAGAATTTTAAATAGTGATTTATGTAGAAGTGAGTATGCTAAAGTACTTGTAGGAATGAATCATGATATACAACTAACGATAATTAATTTACTTAATGAAATTATTGCTGATAACCCTAAAAGATTTGAGAGGACTGCCAATGAGGTTCTTAGTCAATTACAAGGAGTTCATAAAAATAAATAAGAATTGTAGAACTACTGTATTATAGATAAAACTAAGAACAACCTAGCGAAGAGCTAGGGTGTTTGTGTTATATAGTTTCACCATATGCTTCCGAATTAGGAGCAGGAGTAATCAACGAACCTTTTGTAGCGTTTCCTATAATAGAATGAAAGTGTTTAACGCTTAAATATAGGAAGAAAAACAATTAAGCTTTTATTTTATTTAAAATGGTTACTCTATTAGTAGTGAATAATAAATAATTTTGTTTTACTGTCTTAATTAAAATACGATCAGTTGTACCATATGCTGTTCCAATTCGGATTGCGCTTTTTTCTTCAACACCAGCATATGTATTATCTTCCGTTACCTCAGTGATTTCACATAATGGAATATGAATTTTAGAGAATTGCCATGAAATAATTAGTTCATCTTTTGTTTTTTCAACATGAATACCTAACATATTACCAGAACCTTTCTATAATAAAATTTCACTCATACTATTTTATTATACAAATTTATAAATTATATTTCTATTTTTTTACAGATAGTATACAATTAACAACGAGAAAAAGATTCATAATTACTTTCATTCCCATTATAACGAATTCTACAATAGAAAACAGAACGTATATTTGGTATAATCGAAATATACTATATGAAACGATGTACATGAGTTTGAGATTTATGAAAAAAGGTAAGTAATACATAATAATACATACGCTATAGGATTCAGTTCATGTTATACAAATCAATCGTTAGAAAGGAAAAGAAGTATGAATCAAATTTCATTCGAAGATTTATTTGAAGAAGAAAACAAACGAGAAAAGGTGGAGGTAGCTGAGACCCCCGTGCCTTTATCGCCCTTACAAAAGGATATTTTAGAATTAATTAATTGTGAAGAAATAAGTGCACTTGAGTTATGCGAACAATTAATACGAGCTGGTAAAATATCAGATGAGAGATTCACAACGAATAAGCCTAAAGCATATGGGCAAGTATGCTTACTATTAGAAGGTTTTGTTAAAGAAGAAAAGCTTATTTTTGTCAAAAGTGATGAGAAAAGAGATAGAGTATATAAATTGAAAGAAGAAGATTCTAACGAATAAAATGTGTAAAGTATAGTAATGAAATAAGGAAGTCCTCATATTTGTGTTGAAAGATTATTTTCACATAAGCGTGGGGATTTTTTTTGAGGGAGGATGTATGAAAGATTGGGAGTATAATGAATTATTTCATGCAATTCGGGAGGCGTATGAAGAGTTATTAGATGAAGAGAGAGGGTATCGATATGCTATAGCAAAACTAGCGGATGAATTTGATAATGTAGGAAAGATTGAAGATGTTATCGTTGATACTGCCATAGGAGAAATAGCAGTCAATCATCATATGGTTTTTGTTGGGCGTGTTAAAGGTATAACAAAGAGGCTAAGTATGTTTAATCTTCAAGAGGCAGAAGGTGAATTGACAGTAGAGGAAATAAAAGATTTATCGATAAGAATAAATAAGGTAATAGAAGAATTAAAAAATGTAAAGAGTGATTATAAATCTTCGGTTGAATAATTCATGTTTCTGCAAATGTAAGAGACATTGCTAAACAAGAGAATAGAAATCGCTGCATACATAAAACGTAAGATGGATGAGAGATAATAAAGGTTGGAAAAAGAATAAGACTAAAATAAAGAAATTAATAGTCATATGGTTATCAAAAATAAAAAAATTTATCTTATAGATAGTAAAATGGTTATTACTATATTACAAATAACCAACTTTTGGTTTATTTTTTATAGGAAAACAAAAGAGTAATCGTAAAGACTACTCTTTGATTTTTTTCTTTTCTTCCTTTTCAATTTCGGATACGGATTTTTCAGGGTCTTTTATAAGGTTTCCTAATTCCCCGGAACAGTCAAATTTATCTTCGAAATTTTCAGTAGTACTAATACGAGCTACAAAATCTAATTGTTGGTCATTATTTATATACCCTTTTAGTCTAGGTATGCCCATAGGACTAGTTTCGTGTTCTGTAAATGTAATAGATTTAACATCTTTAACATTATAATGAATATATTTTGCTACTCTTGTTTCTTGTACTTTCCAAAACTTTTCCTCTTCTTCTTTATGTTTTAAGTATTCCAAAGTAAAAAATCCTCCTGCCATGAGTAACAAAGCAGATACGCCCAAAATAACTACTTTCTTCATTGGAAATCTCCTTATGAAAAACTTACGATTGCATTCTTCTTAAAATGGGGTAGGGAAGACAAGAGTAGTGCAGAGACTATTCTTATTTCTTTTCTTTCTCTTCCTTTTCAATTTCGGATACGGATTTTTCAGGATCTTTTATAAGTTTTCCTAATTCTCCAGAACGTCCAAAATGATCTTCAAAATTCTCTGTGGTACTAATACTTGCTACAAACCATAATTCTTGATCACCATATATATATCCTTTTATAGTAGGGATTCCCATCGGGTTCACCTCATGTTTTGTAAACGTAGTAGATTTCACATCTTTAATATTATAATGAATATATTTTTCTACCCTTGTTTCTTGTGTTTTCCAAAACTTTTCTTCTTTTTCTTTTTGTTTTAAGTATTCCATTGTAAAAAAAACTCCTGCTATAATACAAATAATGGATAAAATCATTACTTTCTTCATAAAAAATCCCCTTATAAAAAACTTACCATTGCACTCTTCTTAAAATAGGATACAGAAAATAAGAGTAGTGCAAAGACTACTCTTGATGTTTTTCTTTCTCCTCCTTTTCAATTTCGGATACCGATTTTTCAGGGTCTTTTATCAGTTTTCCTAATTTCCCAGAACGCGTAAATTGGCCTTCAAAGTTTTCAGTTGTACTTATACGAGCTATGAAATCTAATTCTTTATTATTATTTATATAGCCTTTTAATCTAGGGACTCCCATAGGACTTACACTCTTTTCTGTAAACGTAATCGATTTTACATCCTGAATATTATAACGAATATACTTTTCTACCCTTGCTTCTTGTACTTTCCAAAACTTTGCCTCTTCTTCTTTTTGTTTTAAGTATTCCATTGTAAAATACCCTCCTGCTATGAGTAACAAAGCAGATACAATCAAAATGACTATTTTCTTCATGGAAAATCCCCTTATAAAAAACTTACCAATGCATTCTTCTTAAAATGAGACGAAGAAGAAAATAGTAGTACAAAGACTACTCTTGTTTTTTTTCCTTCTCTTCTTTTTCAATTTCAGATACTGATTTTTCAGGGTCTTTTATTAGTTTTCCAAGTTCTCCAGAACGCGAGAATTTATCTTCAAAGTTTTCTGTAGTACTTATACTAGCATTAAACCACAATTCCTTATCATCATTTATATATCCTTTTATATAAGGAATACCCATTGGATTTACTTTATGTTCTGTAAATGTGATAGATTTTACATCCTGAATATTATAACGAATATACTTTTCTACTCGTACTTCTTGTACTTTCCAAAACTTTTCCTCTTCTTCTTTTTGTTTTAAGTATTCCATAGTAAAATATCCTCCTGCTATAATACAAAT